>JANPKF010000759.1:0-2079 GCA_031425895.1 Caulobacteraceae bacterium
TCGGCGGCAACGCCTTCATCGGCATCCAGTCCAATCTGTTCAACATTCCCACCTCCAGCGACGTTCAGTTCCGCTGCGCGCTGCGCGGCAAGAAGGTCAGTGTCGCCCTGACCGGGCAGATCGCCGTGGTCGAGTAAGGCCCTCGGCGACCGCCCAGTTTTGGGTGTCGGCGCTCAGCCTGTACATGTAGGTTTTATCGGCGATTTCGCCGCGCTCAGAGAATCTTGGGGGAGTTTCCGTGAAAAAATCTGTCATCGCCGTCACGCTTGCCGGCCTGCTGGCCGTCCCGACCGCGGCCCCGGCCGCCAAGCCGCCGCCGCCGGTTCGCATGTTCGACATCGACGGCGTTCTGAAGGACCCGGAGCTGACCAAGCTTCTGCCGGAGGGCGTGAAATACTATTTCGGCAACCAGCCGGCGGCGGTGGTCAAGGTGATCGGGCCGCTGAAGGTCACCCGCCGCACCACCCACGGCAAGGGCGAGCTCGTCGCCTGCCGCTGGGCCATGACCAGCGCCCTGATCGGCCTTGGCACCAACGCCAAGGTTCAGGGCGGTAACGCGGTGGTCGGCATCCAGTCGAACCTGGAGAACATCCCCAGTTCCAGCGACACCCAGTTCAAGTGCGCCCTCGGCGGAATGATGGTCAACGTCGCCCTGATCGGTAACGCCGCGGTGGTCGAATAGGGCCGGATGGAGACGACGCTCTCCCTGCGCTTCAGCCCGGCCGGGAGGCATGATGTCCATGGCCAGGGGCCGGTGGTCGAACAGGCCGCCGGCCTGCTAGAGCGCCGCGCATGAGCTTTCGTCCCTGCGCGGTGATTCCCGCCTACAACCACTATCTGCGCCTTGGGCCGGTGATCGAGGGGCTGCGGGCCCTGGGTCTCGATGTGTTTGTCATCGACGATGGCAACGTCGAGCCGGCTCAGTCGGGCCTTGCCGCTTTCAACGCGCCGGAGCGGGGCGTCAGCATCGTGCGGCGGCCGGTCAACGGCGGCAAGGGCGCGGCGGTCATGGACGGGTTTCGCCACGCGGCGGCAGCCGGTTTCACCCACGCCCTGCAGATCGACGCCGACGGCCAGCACGAACCGGAACAGGCCGCCAGGTTCCTCGACCTGGCCCGCGCCAATCCCACGGCCGTCATCGCCGGCCAGGCGACCTATGACGACACGGTGCCCAAGGCCCGCAAGTTCGGCCGCTGGATCACCCACTTCTGGGTATGGGTCGAGACCTGCTCCCTCGACATCGCCGACAGCATGTGCGGCTTCCGCCTGTATCCGCTGGCTCCGACCCTGAAGACCATCGAGGCCGAACACATCGGTCCGCGCATGCAGTTCGACACCGAAATCCTGGTCCAGCTGCACTGGCGACGAACGCCGGTGATCAATGTGCCGGTCCAGGTGGTCTACCCGCCGGGCAACACCTCCAACTTCCGCATGCTGGCCGACAATGTGCGCATCAGCCTGATGCACCTTGGGCTGATCCTGCAGATGCCGGTCCGGATGCTGGTGAAACTGTTGCGTCCTTCGACACGCCTCACGCCGTGAGGCTACTCAGGATGACGACGGCAGTGCGGCCCGCAGGACTTCGTCATCCTGAGTAGCGGCCGCAGGCCGCGTGTCGAAGGACGCACAGGCCTCACCGCCAGACTAGGCTCATTACGAACCCCGGTTCCGGCAAGCTCTGCAACAGCCAGGCCCCACCCACCGGAACCGGCTCATCCGACCTGTTCCCGCCCGCGATGCGGATCAGGTCCGGCTCCGGATCGCGCCCGAACGCCTTGAACCAGGCCTCCCCGAACGTCCAGCCGCGGAAGAACTGCTCCGGCGTCACGGCCTCGGCGGCCCCCAGGTAGTGTTCGGCGATCGCCGCCATGCGGCGGCGAGGGTCGATCCACTCGATATCGATGCCCAGTCGGGTGATGGGCGGGTGCGCCACGGCGGCGGCGACCAGGCCCCGGCCATGGCTGCGCGAGACTATCTCCGCGTCCGTACCCAGCTCAGCTTGCAGAGCACGCGCGGACGCGCTCTCCAGAGCCTTGGGAGGGCGGGCGCCCGGCTCGAAGTCCGGCAGGCGGCGAACGG
>JANPKF010000760.1:0-5283 GCA_031425895.1 Caulobacteraceae bacterium
TGGCCGCCCTGACCGCCCAGCAGGTCATCGCCCTGACGGAGGGCTGCACCGACGCCGAGCTGGCCCGCGCCAAGGCCCAGCTCAAGGCGCACCTGTTCATGGCCCGCGAACAGCCCCTGTCGCGCACCGAGACCTCCGCCGGCCAGGCCCTGCTGTTCCAACGGCTGTTCTCGCCCGGAGAATTGGCTGAGGCCATCGACGCGGTGAGCAGGGCCGACATCGCCCGGGTCGGCGCGCGCCTGCTGCAGCCGGGCCTGAACGCCGGATCGGTGCTGGGGTCGAAAACCTCGCTGGGTGCCGTCGAGGCCTTCGCGGGCGGCCTCCAGGCCGGCTGATGAATATGTCTAGACATATAAAAAATCGCCCATTTTGAGCCATGGCGGAGGGCGCAAATCCTGTAGCCCGCACAAGGCTCAAACCGGGCTACAAACCCCGCGGATCGACCTACGCCCTGACCTACATCCGGGGCTACATTTACCGAGCCTCGACCAACGGTAAGGGCACGGCCCACAAGGGTTTGAGGCGAAATCACCGGCTTGTTGAACGGATGCGCTGTATAATCGTAGGTCCGCTTCGATAGAGGACGCCGGGCGATCCTGCCTTGACGCCCGGCCCGAAGCCTTCACCCTTGAGCCCGCTATGGCCCTTATCGACTGGACCGGACTGGATTCCACCTTCCGCCTCGACGGCGGAACCGTCCGGCTGCGTCCGCCGAAAGCCGGCGACTATGCCGAATGGGCCGACGTTCGCGGCGCCTCTCGCGACTTCCTGCAACCCTGGGAGCCGACCTGGGCCCCCGACGACCTGACCCGCAGCGCCTTCCGCCGCCGTCTGGACTCCTGGCGCCGCGACCTGGAGCAGGGACTGACCTATCCGTTCTTCGTCTATTCCACCGAGACCGGGGCCCTGACCGGCGGCATCACCCTCAGCGGCGTCCGCCGCGGCGTCGCGCAGGTCGGAACCGTGGGCTACTGGAGCGGCGTCCACACCACGCGCCAGGGTCACACCCTGACCGCCGTCCGGACAGTCAGCCGTTTCGCCTTCCGCACTCTGGGCCTCTCACGCCTCGAGGCGGCCTGCCTGCCCAGCAACACCGGCAGCGCCGCCCTGCTGCTCAAGGCCGGCTTCACCGAGGAGGGTTTCGCCCGGGCTTATCTGAAAATTAACGGCGAATGGCGAGACCATCGCCTGTTCGGGTTGATTTCGCGGGAGCGGGAGCAGTCCTGCCCGGACTAGGGGCCAAGGGCTAGCGGACTGCGTAAGGAAACCGGTATCCAATCCGGGCCGAAGCACCGTAAGCCGCCAAGTGGGCATTTTGCCCACAGTGTTGAGGGGCGCGCCGCATGGCGCTGGGAAACGACCGCAAGGGGTGGGACACCGCGCTCACACTCGAGGCGCTGGGCGCCGCGGGCGTAGCCCTGTGGACATGGTCGCCGACCGAAGACCGCCTGAAATTCACCGGCGCCTCGCGCCCCCTGGGGCTTGGGCCACTGGCGCCCGAATGCAGCTCTGCCGCGCTTCGGGCCCTGGTCCTGCCGCAGGACCGCCCGCTGGCCGAGGAGCTGCTGCGGCAGCAGCCGCCGCACAGTGAGATCTCCCTTCGCCTGCGTATGCGTGGCGGCGAGGTCGGCGTCTGGCGCGGGGTCTGGCTGGAGGAGGGCAACCGCGCCGCCGGCGTGGTCGCGGCCGAGACCGCCTTCGCCGCCTCCGAGACCGATCTCCTGACGGGCCTGCTCGACCGCCGCAGCTTCGTTGCCCGGGCCCGCGAGCGACTGCAGACCAACCAGGCCTTCACCCTGGTCGTCGCCGACCTCGACCGGCTACGCCGCCTCAACGAGGCGCTCGGCCACGAGCGGGCGGACTTGGTTCTGGCGGCCCTCGGCGCCCGACTGGCCGCCGCCTTCCCCGCTGAGTCGCTGATGGCCCGGGTCGGCGAGGACGAGTTCGCGGTTCTGGCTCCCGGCCTGATCCCGGCCGGCACGCGGTTGCGCGAGGCGCTTGAGCGCCCGCTGCGCGTCGCCGGCTTCGATATACATCCCACCCTGGCCGTCGGCGCCGTCGAGGCGCAGGGCGGCGACGAGGCCCCCGACGCGGCCGAACTGCTGCGCCGCGCCGAACTGGCCGTCGAGGCCGCCAAGGCCGCCGGGCGCGGCGGCGGGGCGGCCTATGGGTCCGGCATGGAAAGCGACGGCCTGTCGCGGCTGGCCTTGGAAGGCGACCTGCGCGGCGCCGTCGGTCGCGGCGAGATCGGCCCCTTCTTCCAGCCCATCGTGCGGCTGGACACCGGCGAGCTCAGCGGCTTCGAAGCCCTCTGCCGCTGGCGTCACCCGCGCCGGGGCCTGCTGCCGCCGGATGAATTCCTGCCGTTGGCGGAAGAGATGGGGCTGATGGAGGACATCGGCGAGCTGATGATCCGCGCCTCGGCCCGTCAGCTCAACGAATGGCAGGCCCGCCACGCCCCGGCCTGGCAGCTGACCTGCAGCGTCAACCTGTCGACCGGCGAGATCCACCGGCAGGGTCTGGTCGAGGATGTCGGCGGCCTGATCGCCAAGTACCGGCTGCGCAAGGGCGCGCTGAAGCTGGAGATCACCGAGAGCGACATCATGCGCGATCCGGAAGGGGCCGCGGTGGTGCTCAAGGCCCTGCGCGAGGTCGGCGCCGGCCTGGCGCTCGACGATTTCGGCACCGGCTTCTCATCGCTCAGCTATCTGACCCGACTGCCCTTCGACACGCTCAAGATCGACCGCTATTTCGTGCGCACCATGGGGGCCAACCCCGGCTCGGCCAAGATCGTGCAGTCGGTGGTCAAGCTCGGCCAGGACCTCAACCTCGAGGTCGTGGCCGAGGGGGTGGAGAACGCCCTGATGGCGAACCGCCTTCTGGAACTGGGCTGCGATTACGGCCAGGGCTTCGGCTACGCCCCGCCTCTGTCGCCGCAGGAAGCCGAGGTCTATCTCAACGAAAGCTACGTCGACGGCGTGGCGCCGGTCCGGCGACAGGGCTAGGCCCGGCCCGCCTCCGCCGACAGGTGGTCGGCGCTGATGCCCAGCTTGGCCAGCGCCGCCGACCATTTGTGCTCATGGTCGTCGCCGAAGATCAGGGTGCTGTCGGGATCGCCGACCAGCCAGACATTCTGGCGCATCTCCTGCTCCAGCTGCCCGGCGCCCCAGCCGGCATAGCCCAGCGCCAGGACGGCCTTGCGCGGCGGCCCGTCGCCGGCCAGGGCGGCCAGCACCTCGCGCGAGGTGGTCAGGGCGACGCCCTCGGCTACCGGCAGGGTCCCGGCGGGGCTGCGGTAGTCGTCGGTGTGCAGCACGAAGCCGCGCTCGCGCTCCACCGGTCCGCCCATCAGGACGATATCGTCGCGGTGGTTGTCGGTGACGGTGACGCCGAGCTTGGTCAGCAGATCCGGCATCTTCAGGCCGTCGACCGGGCGGTTCAGGGTGATGCCCATGGCGTGCTGGTCGTCGTGTGCGCAGACATAGATAACCGCCCGCTCGAAGCGCTCGTCATCGATGCCCGGCATGGCGATGAGCAGCCGTCCGGAGAGAAATTCGCTGTCAGGGTCGTGGGCCATGACGTTGAACATCGGCGCGCTTCACGACCGTTTCAAGTCACACCGCTTGGCGATCCGGCTGCGCGGCTCTATTTGCCTGTCATCGACGCCCGCGACGGGCCAAGGGAGAGACACGATGACGATCAAAGTCGGCGACAAGGTGCCGGACGGCATGTTCATGACCAGCGGCGCCGAAGGCCCGCGTCCGATCAGCACCGATGAGCTGTTCGCCGGCAAGACGGTCGCCTTCTTCGCCGTCCCCGGCGCCTTCACCCCGACCTGCTCGGCCAAGCACGTGCCCGGCTTCAAGGAGCACGCCGCCGAGTTCCGCGCCAAGGGCGTCGACACCATCGCCTGCGTCTCGGTCAACGACGTCTTCGTGATGAAGGCCTGGGGCGCCGATCAGGGCGTCGGCGAGGACATCGTCATGCTGGCCGACGGCAACGGCGACTTCACCAAGGCCCTCGGCCTTGAGATGGACGGCAGCAAGTTCGGCATGGGCACCCGCAGCCAGCGCTACTCGATGCTGGTCAAGGACGGCGTCGTCGAGACGCTGAATGTCGAGCAGGGCGGTGAATTCAAGGTCAGCGCCGCTGACTACATGCTGCCGCAACTGGGTTAGCGCGCCTAGCGTGCGCTCCCTCCCCTTTATGGGGAGGGTGGCGCGAAGCGCCGGGTGGGGTAGTCGGATGCAGCGCGCCAATCTCCGAAGGTTGGCGCTCTATGATTTTCGTACCCCACCCTGATCGCTGCACGATCTGTCCCTCCCCATAAAGGGGAGGGAGAATCGAACTACCCTTCGAATGCTTCCAACGGCGCCGACCCTTGCGTCACCGCCGCCAGCTGCCCCGGCACGCCGCTGAGCACCTGTCCGGCGTACAGTGTCGCCAGCGGCGCCATGCCGGCGTCCAGCTGGGCCTGTTTCGCCAGCATCCAGCCGCCTACCGTTTCGCCACAGAGTTTCAGATAGGCCGTCGCCCCGGCCAGGGCGTCCGGTGTCCCCTTGCGCTCTGAAAGCCAGTCCGCCCCCGCCTCCATGGCGTCGACTGCGGCGCCCAGTCGGTCGCCGACGCCGCCAAGATCGCCCTTCAGCGCCCGGGCGGTGTCGCGGATGTCGGAAACCAGCGAGGCCATCGCCGCCCCGCCTTCCATCGACAGCTTGCGGCCGACCAGGTCGATGGCCTGGATACCGTTGGTGCCTTCGTAGATCGGCAGGATGCGGCAGTCGCGGTAGTGCTGCGCCGCGCCGGTGTCCTCCACGAAGCCCATGCCGCCGTGTACCTGCAGCGCCTCGCTGGCCGCCCAGACGCCGACGTCGGTCGACCAGCCCTTGGCGATGGGGGTCAGCAGTTCCTCGCGCAGTTTGGCCTTGGCGTCGCCGTGGTGGGCCTGGTCGGCGGCCACGGCGGTGGCCAGGCAGATGCCCCGGGCCGCCGCCGTCTTGGCCTTGATCAGCATCAGGGTGCGGCGCACGTCGGGCAGGTCCCACAGCGGCGCCGGGTTCTGGCCGGTCCAGGCCGAGCGGCTTTGCTTGCGTTCGCGGGCATAGGCGAGCGCCTGCTGGTAAGCCCGCTCGGCGATGGCCACGCCCTGCGTCCCGACCTGCAGCCGGGCGGCGTTCATCATGGTGAACATATGGGCCAGACCCTGGCCCTCGACCCCGACCAGTTCAGCCCTCGCGCCCTCGAAGACCATGACGCAGGTCGGCGAGGCGTGGATGCCCAGCT
>JANPKF010000761.1:0-7657 GCA_031425895.1 Caulobacteraceae bacterium
GCGGCACGCCCGGGATCTCGACCTGCCCGACTGGCTGATCGTTTCCGGCGCCGTCTACCAGCGGGTCTGGAACCACCTGACCGGCCGTGATCCCGACTATGGGGTGCGCGACTACGACCTGGCCTACTGGGATGCCGACACCTCCTACGAGGCCGAGGACGTCTTCATCAAACAGGCGGCCGCCCTGTTCCCGCCGCCGCTGAGCGCACTGGTCGAGGTCCGCAACCAGGCCCGCGTCCACATCTGGTTCGAGGACCATTTCGGCGAGCCCTACGAGCCCCTGACGGGCAGCGCCGAGGCCCTTTCCCGCTTCGTGGCTCCCGCCTTCGGTGTTGGTGTGCGGCTGGAGCAGGACGATTCCCTGACCATCGAGGCGCCCTTCGGCCTTGATGACCTGTTCGCCATGACCCTTCGGCCCAATCCCAACCGGCCGCTGGCCAAGGGCTGGGAGAAGACCACGACCTCGGCGCGTCGGCGCTGGCCGGAAGTGAAGATCATTCAGCCCTGAGGATTTCCCGGTTGTCGCCGCCTCGCGAGAGGGGCAAGCCGGTTGCTCGCAGATGAGAGGACCGCGCCCGTGCGCCAGTGGACCGTCGACGCCTTTGCCGCCGCCCCCTTCAAGGGCAACCCCGCCTGTATCGTCGAGCCGTTTGAGGCCGGTGTGGGCGACGCCTGGCCGTCGGATGCCTGGATGCAGAGCCTGGCCGCCGAGAACAACCAGGCTGAAACCGCCTACCTGCTGAAGACCGCCGACCCCGCCCGC
Organism: Caulobacteraceae bacterium; assembly: GCA_031425895.1. Lineage (GTDB taxonomy): Bacteria > Pseudomonadota > Alphaproteobacteria > Caulobacterales > Caulobacteraceae > Caulobacter. The sequence goes on from JANPKF010000761.1 coordinate 764, forward strand.
TTCGGACTGCGTTGGTTTACGCCGGCCCTGGAGGTGCCGCTGTGCGGCCACGCCACCCTGGCGGCCGCCCATGTTCTGTTTGCGGAACTCGGCCTGGACGCTCCGCAGGTCGCCTTCGACACCAGGTCCGGCCGGCTGACGGTGGCCCAGGAGGACGGCCTCTACGCCATGGACTTCCCGTCCAGCCCACCGAGGCGGACCGCCACGCCTGATGGCCTGGCGCAGGCCCTCGGTGTCGAGCCGACCGAGGTCTGGGCGGCCTCCTATCTGGTGGCGGTGCTGGACAGCGAGGCGGCGGTGCGGGCCCTCAACCCCGACATACCCGCCATTGGAAAAATTGTTGGCGATGCGACAGGCGAGCGCGGCAACATCAGCGTCGCCGCCCTGGCCGATCCGGGCACGGCCTACGAGGTCGTCAGCCGGTTCTTTGCCCCCGGCTCCGGGATTGCCGAGGACCCGGCCACCGGTTCTGCCCACTGTATCCTGGCCCCCCTGTTCGCGGACAAGCTGGGCCGGACCCGCAACCGTTTCCACCAGGCCTATCCCGGCCGGGGCGGCGATCTCGACTGCGAGGTCAAGGGAGACCGGGTCATCCTGCGCGGCCAGGCGGTGACGGTGGTGGAGAGCGTCCTTCGGGTCTGACCCTCAGCGCCGAGCGCCGGCCTTCCACTGCAGGGCCGCTTCGCAAAGCAGCAGCGGTCCGATCCAGGTCAGCCAGAGAAGGGCGTCGGTGGTCGGGCCGTCCAGCTTGATCGGCAGATAGCCGAGCCCTCGGCAGAAGACGAAGCTCCAGGTCAGCACGTAGCTGCGGATCACCCAGTCTCGATGGGCCTCGATGCGCCGATTGCGAATGGCCCGGAAGGCCATGGCCGCGGTGAGCAACCAGGCCGCCGCCAGCGCACTGGTGGCGGACGCCTGAGGAATGCTGTCGTGAACATTGCGAAGGTTCAACAGCAGGGCGGCGGCGCAGGTGACGACCCCGGTGACAAGATAGAGGCCGCCGACCCAGCGGTGGAACCGAAACTGTCGGCGGGTCCAGCCGATCCACAGCGCGGCGGCGCCGGAAAACAGCATCAGGGTGCCGGCGGCGGCATGTAGGTAGGTCCAGGGTCCGTGGCCGGCATGACGGCCAAGGGCCGGGCCGACGCCGCTCAGGATCGGCGGCGCCAGCAGAGCCCAGACCGGAATAGCGGTGACCAGCGCCGCGAAAAAAACCACGGTCGGCGCGAACCCGGCCAGCCTCGTCATTCCCCTCGGAGCGGTCGCGTTCATCGGTTGTCTCCCCCGAGCCGCGAGGAAACACCTGGCTCGCCGGGAAGGCAACAGGCCAAACGTAAAGCGCCCCCGCCGGGGACGGGCGGGGGCGCTGACGGGGCTCGCGAGCAGGGGGGACGACTGCGGGCCCCGGGTTTTTCAGACCCTAGTAGCGGCGGTAGCCACCACGCTGGTCACGGTCGTTGGCTTGCCAGCGGATCTTGATGCTGAGGCGGTCGAAGCGACGATCGAGGTCGACCCGCTCCCAGGCCTGCAGGCCGCCGGTCGAGCGATAACGGGCTTCCAGGCGGCTGATGCCGCGGAATTCCTGGCGCAGGTTGGCGGCTTCCCGGCGAGTGATCTGGCCGCTGCGAACGCCCATGTCGATCCGGCGGTCAAGCTGGACCTGGCGCTGGTTGACGTTCTGCCACGGGGCGGCGAGAGCGGGAGCGGCGGTGGCGGCCAGGGCCGACGCAGCCACGATGGCGATAGCGATCTTTTTCATCGTGTTGTCCTTCCTGATGACGCCGCCGGGTGACGACGTTGAGGACAAAAGAACACGTGGGACCTGAAAGGGTTCTGAGCGGCTCGTTGTCTGGCGTTCAGGTTGGGCGTTCAGGTTGGGCGTCAGGCCACCGCAGACTGGCCGGTGGCCTCGCTGTGGCCGGCCAGGGCGTTCTCGATGGCGACATAGAGTCGCTGCAGCTCGATCGGCTTCGAAACGTGGCCGTCCATTCCGACCGCCAGATACTGCTCGACCTGAAAGGTCATGGCGTTGGCGGTCAGGGCCAGGATGGGGATGCGCGGCGCGCCCCGCTGACGTTCCTCGGCGCGAATGGCCTGGGTCGCCTCGACCCCGTCCATGACCGGCATCTGGATATCCATCAGGATCAGGTCGAACCCGCCCGTCCGCCAGGCCTCGACGGCGGCGGCGCCATCGGCGGTGATGGTCAGGTCGATATCCAGCGGGTCGAGGACGGCGCGCAGGACCTTCTGATTGGTCAGGTTGTCCTCGGCCGCCAGGATGCGCAGGGGCCGCCCGTCGTTCTCTTCCGCCTCACCGCCGGTCAGGGTGTCCGGGAGAACCTCCACGCCGCGGGCCAGGGGCAGATCGACGGTGAAGGTCGAGCCCTCGCCGGGCGCGCTGCGGGCGATGATCTGACCGCCCATCAGTTGGGCCAGCTCACGGCAGATGGCGAGGCCCAGGCCCGTGCCCCCGAACTGACGGGTGGTCGAGTTGTCGGCCTGGACGAACTTGTCGAACAGGGTCGGCAGCTTGTCGGAGGCAATGCCGACGCCGGTGTCGGCGACCGTAAGCCTCAGGGCGCCGCCGGGGCTGAGGCTGAAGCGGGCGGCGACGGCGCCCTCGACGGTGAACTTGATGGCGTTCGACAGCAGGTTGCCGACGATCTGGCGCATGCGGTCGCGGTCGCCCTTCCAGGCGCCGGCGGCGTCGGCCTCGATGGTCAGGTCAAAGCGCAGACCCTTTTCCTGCGCCATGACGCCGTAGACCTTGCGGCAGGCGTCGGCCAGATCCGACAGATTGAAGTCCGCGGGGTTGAGCTCGAGCTTGCCGGCCTCGATCTTCGACAGGTCCAGCACGTCGTTGAGGACGGCCAGCAGCAGTTCGCCCGACTCGCGGATGATGCCCAGTCGCTCCCTTTGGCGATCGTCTAGCTCGCCGCGGCTCATGACGTCGGCCATGGCCAGGACGCCGTTCAGCGGGGTGCGGATCTCGTGGCTCATGTTGGCCAGGAACTGGCTCTTGGCGACGTTGGCGCTGTCTGCCTGATCCCGGGCGGTGACCAGGGCGCCCATGGTCTCGCGCAGGGAGCGGTCGTTGGCCTCCAGTTTGGCCAGCAGCTGGTTGAAGCTGCGCGCCAGGCTCTGGAACAGGCCATCGTCGGTGGACTTTTCCTCGACCTGCTTGAATTTGCCGCTCAGCGCCACCTCTTCCATGGCCTTAGACAGCCGGTCGACCGGGGCCGTGATCCGCCGGGCGAGGCCCCGCGACAGGAACAGGGCCGCGCCCGCCGCGCCGAAGAAAAGGGCCATGGTCAGGGCCAGAAACCGGGGCAGCATCTTGGCCAGGCTGGGGTCAACAACCCCAAGGCGAATTTCGCCTATCTGGCGATTTTCGAAGACCACGGGTTCAGCAAGTATTCTGACTCCCTCTTTGGGTGCGTCATCTGTCTTCGAGGCGACCACACGCCCCTTGGCGTCGATGAGTTGCGCGGAGACCACCGAGCCCGGCGCAGCCGCCGCCTCGACCGCCGCGCGCGCGCCGGTCAGGTCGCCGCGGGCCAGCGACGGGGCCGCCACCCCGGCCATGATCTGGACCAGAACCCCTTGTGTGGTCGCGGTTTGCTGGCGCGCCACCGTCCATTGCTGGAACAGGAAACTGGCGCAGGCGACCAGCAGCACAGCCAGGGTCGTGACCAGGGCCACGCTGGCGATGCGCGCCTGGAAGGGCGCGTGGTGCGCGGGTTCTTGCTGTGGCGACGGCTGGTGCATTGGCCCGTAGTCTTGCCCCTGTTGGCAAGCCTTATCGCGCAATCTTCCTAACGCTTCGCTTCCACGAGGGAATTCGCCTCAAGGGCGCGACACTGTTCACCAATGATTCACCTTGGCCGTGTTTAAGATTTCGTTTACTATCCTTAATGTCCGGTTAACCGGGTTTTCAGGAGGGTGTAAAAGTGGACAAGGCATTTGTGGCTCAACGCGTGGCCACCAAGCTGTTCTCGACCGAGAAGGCCGTCGATGCGGCCATGGTTGAAGCAGCCGAACTGCTGGCCGGCATGATTGAAGCCCGCGCCCAGTTGAAAGTGTCGGCGATCACCGGCGACGCGGCGCAAGCCAAGCTGGTCGACGCCATTGCGGCCCTCAGCGCGGCGCGCTCGGCCGTGGTCGAAATGCACCGCGAGCTGGCCGAGACCAAGCTCCGCGTCGGCATCCGCACCAAGCTGATCGGGGTCGAAGACAAGCCCGATGATCCGCCCAAGCCGAAGGGCCTGCTGGCCGAAGTCGGCTAGGCCGATCTCGCATAGCCGTTTTGAGAGACGCGTCGGGCCCCGGTCCGGCGCGTTTTTCTTTGGTCGCCGCCGGCCCGGCCCCGCAAGGCCTTGTCCACAGGCCGTTGGGAAGGTTGCGATAGTTTAACTGGTTTCGTGCACTACGGCTTTCTACAGCTGAGTCACCATGCCCAATTCAGTTCTGTCCCTGATCGTCTACCTCGTCTTCCTGGGCGTCGTCCTCCTTGCCATCTGGAAAGGGGATACGCCCGTGCGGCTGGCCGGGTGCATGATGGCTGCCGGGGCGCTGTACAACTTCGGGATGAAAGTCGTGCCCGGCGAGTGGCAAAGCCTGGTCATGCTGACCGGCGACTTTCTGCTGGCGATGGGCCTGCTGATGCTGGCGGTGCGCTACGCCAGCCTGTGGCTTGGCGGGGTGCTGCTGCTTCAGGCGGTGCAGTTCACGTTGCACGCCTGGTACATGCTGGCCGACCGCGAACACGACATTTTCCATGCGGTGGTCAACAACCTGGTGACGATCGGCGTCCTGGTCTGCCTGCTGATCGGCACGCTCACCGCCTGGCGTCGCCGGATCACCGCCGGAGCCCTGTCACAGGCGCCGTCCCGCGAGGCCTGAGGTCGCCGGTCAGGGCGCTTTCCGGGGCCCGCCCTGCCAGGTGGTCAAGCCCACCCCCATCAGGATCAGGCCGAGCGCGGCGAAGGCGGTCCAGCCCGGCCGTTCGCCCATCAGCACGACGCCGAGGCCCGTCGCCCACAGGGGCGCCAGGTACATCGACATGCTCATGAACACCGGCCCGCGCCGCTGGACCAGCCAGACGTAGCCGACGCTGCCGAGGCCCGTGGAAAAGACGCCGAGCGCGGTGACCGCCGCCAGCGCCTTGAACGGCGGCATCGGCGGCAAGGGCGTGGTCGCGATCGCGCCGATGATGGCGAAGACCAGCCCGGTGACCAGCATCAGCAGGGCCCCGGCGGTCGAGCTGACCGGCGGCGCCTTGCGGGCGAAGATGTTGGACACCGCATACATCAGGCCCCCGAGGATCGCCGCGCCCAGCGCCAGCACCTCGACCGCGCCGCCGGCCACGGACCGCGGCCAGACCAGCACCACCAGCCCGGCAAACCCGAGCGCCACCCCGAAGCCCCGGCGCGGGTCGAGCCGCTCGGCCGGCAGCAGCACATGGGCGAGCGCGGCCGTGAACAGCGGCGAGGAGCCGTTGCAGATGGCGTTGATGGCGCTGGGCAGGCCCTGGGCGGCATAGGCGAAGAAGAAGAACGGCAGGGCCATGCCGATCAGCCCGACAGCCGCGTACCAGCCCCAGGCCGGGTGCGGCCGGGGCAACAGGGGCGGCAGCCGCTCGCGCCGGGCGACACAGATCACCGCCAGCACCAGGGTGGCGACGCCCATCCGCACCACCGTGTTCCAGGCCGGCGGGATGTCGTGCACGGCGATCTTCAGCCCCGCGAAAGCCGAGCCCCAGGCGATGACCAGGGCCGCCAGCACAAGCCAGTCGAGAGCGGGGGCGGGGCTGCGCGAGGCGGCGGCGGGTGAGGTCATGGGGCGGGGTGATAGGGGGCGTTGCGACCGGTGTCGTCTCAATCCCTGTTTCCGATTGCGGCGGCGGCCTCTACGGAGCCCACAACTTCGCCCCAAGAAAATCTCCGCTTGCGGCGCCGCACAAATTCCTGTCCTTAGGCGGCGGGCCAGGCCTCCCCAACGAGGCCCAGTCCATCTGTGAGGATGGGAGACATCGCTATGACCAAGACCCTGGCCACGCCAGAGGTGCGCCCCGCGCGCACCGAATTTTCGTCCGGCCCCTGCGCCAAGCGCCCCGGATGGACCCCCGAAAACCTGAACGGCGCCGTGCTCGGCCGCTCGCACCGGGGCAAACCCGGCAAGGCGGCGCTGAAGGCGGCAATCGACCAGACCCGCGAGATTCTCGAGGTTCCGGCCGACTACCTGATCGGCATCGTCCCCGGCTCCGACACCGGCGCCGTCGAGATGGCCCTTTGGTCGCTGCTGGGCCCGCGCCCCGTGCAACTGCTGGCCTTTGAATCCTTCGGCAAGGACTGGGTGACCGATGTCACCAAGCAGCTGAAGCTGCCCGACGTCGAGGTGCTGGGCGCCGCCTACGGCATGCTGCCGGACCTCACCAGGGTGCGGCCCGACGCCGATCTCGTGTTCACCTGGAACGGCACCACCTCCGGCGTTCGCGTGCCGAACGCCGACTTCATTGCCGAGGGCCGCACCGGCCTGACCATCTGCGACGCCACAAGCGCCGCGTTTGCCCAAAAGCTCGACTGGGCCAAGCTCGATGTCGTCACCTACAGCTGGCAGAAGGCGCTCGGCGGGGAGGCCGCTCATGGCGTCCTGATCCTCTCGCCCCGCGCTGTCGAACGGCTGGAGACCCACACCCCCGCCTGGCCGATGCCCAAGCTGTTCCGCATGACCAAGAAAGCGTCCGATGGGGCGGTCAAGATCAACGCCGAGATCTTCGAAGGCGCGACGATCAACACCCCCTCCATGCTCTGCGTCGAGGACTACCTGGATGCCCTGGCCTGGTCGAAGGATGTCGGGGGCCTGAAAGGTCTCAACGCCCGCGCCGACGCCAAC
>JANPKF010000762.1:0-2758 GCA_031425895.1 Caulobacteraceae bacterium
GCCTTCATCTGCAGGGACGCGAGGTCAGACCCCGACCCCGGCTCCGAATACCCCTGGCACCACCAGATGTCGGAGCTCAGGATCGGCGGCAGGTGCTGGGCCTTCTGCTCGTCCGAGCCAAAGGCCATGATCACCGGGGCCACCATCTTCAGCCCCATGGGCGAGGATTGCGGAACACCGGCCAGGCTCATCTCCATGTTGAAGATGTAGCGCTGCGAGGCGCTGAAGCCCGGACCGCCCAGCTCCACCGGCCAATCCGGCGCCACCCAGCCTCTGGCCGCCAGCTTCTTCTGCCAGGCGACCTGGCCGGCCTTGTCGAGATAGCCGTTCTTCGACTGGCCGAGCTGTGCTTTCAGCCCGTCGTCGTAGTTGGCGGCGATCCAGTCGCGGACCTCCTTCTGGAAGGCCCGGTCGGCGTCGGAAAAGGCCAGATCCATGGCGACCTACTCCACGCCGTCGAGGTATTCGATCTCGGGACGGCCGGCCATCGTCGGGCCCATGGCCGCGCCGGCCGCCTTGAAGTAGTCGGTGCCGCCGTGGTGCTTGAGGGCATCCTCGTTGGCGTAGAGTTCCAGCACCTTGTAGACGCCCGGCTCCGTGCGGCTCTTGGTCAGCTGATAGGCGATGCAGCCCGGCTCATTGGCCTTCACCTTGGCCGCCAGATCCAGAAACACCGCTTCAAACTCCGCCGCCTTGGCTTCCTGCACGAACAGCTTGGCCACACCACCGATCATCACGTCTCTCCCGAACGATTGTTTGAAGCGACCATGGCGCGGCCCGCGCACGGGAGCAAGCATGACGTTGCGGGAAGCAGGTCCTCCCCTCCCGTAGGAGGGGGACCGCGCGCGAACACGCGCGTTGTGGAGGAGGTTCGCGACGGCTTTTCAGCCTAGGCGGATTTACCCGCCAACGGGCGCGGTGGTCCCCTCCGTCGGCGGCTGCGCCGCCACCACCTCCATCGAGAGGGGGACCTAGGTCCTCGACACCTCGGTGCGCTCCGCATATCGCCGCAGTACGGCGCTGTACTGGTCGCCGGTCTCGACCATGACGATGTCGGTGAAGGGGTAGTCCAGCGGCTCGTCGATCCACTTGCCGCCGCCGTCGATCAGCTTCAGCCGCACCCGATCGTCGAACACGGCCAGCACCTTGCCGACCTCCACCTCGTCCTCATCATGGACACAGACGGTGGCGTCCACCGACAGCACGGAGGCGAACAGGGCCCGGAACCCCGACAGGTTCAGCCAGTCGTAGGATTCGGTCGGCGTGGCGCCGTTCCAGATCAGGATCGCCTGGCGGTCCTGGTGGATCTCCTCGCGCATGACCCCGTCGATATGAGCCAGGGGGATGATCCGCACCCCGTCGCCAGTCCAGGCTTCGAAGCTCTCGATCATGACGAAGGTGTCGGTCAGGCCAACGATGAAGCCTTCATGCTCCTCGCCACCAGCCGAGTCCTTCAAGGCAATGTCGATGTAGTCGCCGGCCACCAGATGGGGCCGCAGCCGCGACGCGAGGGTCAGGGTCAGCGCCGTTCGTTCCAGCCGTAGGCCACCCAGTGGTGGCCGCCGACCTTGTGGGCCTCGATGACGCCGTCGTCGGCGGCGCGGGCCCGGGCCTTGTTCTTGGCGCGACCCGCCAGGGCGACAAACGCCAGCGTGGCGCTGGTCATGATGGCCAGGACGACAACGGTGGTGACGGCGAACACGGTGAGGACCGAGCCGATGATCACGGCGGCCACGGTGGCCAGCAGGCCGCCGATCCAGGCCAGGGCCTTCATTCCGGTCGCGCCCCCGCGGGTCGTCTGGTTCATCACCACTCCTTCGGATGCTTCGTGAGCATTCCTGACCCCATACTTTGGCCGTCCGGCCTGAACGTCAACCTAATGCGCTGTTCAGGCGGCAATTTTTGGGCTTGCGCCAATTTCCAGGTCGCAAGCCTAAGCCGCCCCCATCATCCCCAACTGACGACGCTCGGCCATGGCCGTATCGAAGGCCGCATTGATCGACGCGGCCTTGGATTCGGCCACGGCGATGAACTCCTCCGGCAGCCCGCGGGCCCGCGCCCGGTCCGGGTGAGCGGCCGACAGCTGGCGCTTCCACTCGGCCCGCAGTTCCTCGTCCGACGCATCGGGCAGGACGCCGAGGATCACATAGGGGTCGTCCTTGCCGGCCCCCAGATGCGTCGCCTTCAATCGCCGCAGGGTCAGCCGCGACAGGCCGAACAGGTCGGAGACCCGCTGCAGGTAGTCCATCTCGTCCGAGGTCACCCGGCCGTCCGAACCCGCGATGTGGAACAGGCCGTCGAGCACATCTTCCAGCAGCTGCGGGCAGCCGCGGTAGCGCTTGGCCAGCCGCCGCGCATAGCTTTCGAAGCCCAGCGGCGTCTGCCGCGCCAGCTCATAGAGCCGCCGCACGTTGCGCTCGGACCCTTCGTCCGGCTGGAAGACGGTGGCGAAGGCGGCGTATTCGGAATGGTCGGCCCGCCCGTCGCTCTTGGCCAGCTTGGCCCCCAATGCCGTCACCGCGGTCGAGAACGCAGGGTCCTCGCCGGGCAGCCCCGCCGGGCAGTCGGGACATTCGGCTTCGTCCACGCGGTTCGCGGCGAGCCTTGCAATGTTGCGCCAAAAGGTCATGGGAAGGTGTTCACAGGATACGATGGCGGCGGCCACATGACAATGACGGCGAGAACGGCGGTGGGTGAAGGTTTGGTCATGTCCGCTCCCGATTCCTATTTCTTCCGCTCATCCCGGCGAATGCCGGGA
>JANPKF010000763.1:0-9020 GCA_031425895.1 Caulobacteraceae bacterium
TCAGCCCGGTGTTGCCCATCGCGGTCGCCGCCGAGACCCAGAAGAGGATCGTGAAGGCCCGCCGGGGCAGGACGGACGGCGCGGGCTCTGAACTGGCCATGACCCAGAACGGCTAGTTGGGTTCGCCGCCCACCGCAAATGCCGCCCGCTCACCGCACATTAAACATTAACAGCCAAGGTGCGGGCCGCCTCCGGGGGAGTCCATGTTCCAGATTATCGGTATCGTTCTGCTGTTCGGCCTGGTGTTCGGCAGCTACATCATGTCCGGCGGCAACATGAACGTCATCATGCATGCCTTGCCGCATGAAATGATGGCCATCGGCGGGGCGGGCGTCGCCGCCTACCTGATCTCCAACTCGATGACGACGATCAAGGCCAGCGGTGGCGGCCTCGCCAAGGCCTTCGCCGGTCCCAAATGGAAGGCCGGCGACTACAAGGATCTGCTCAGCCTGCTGTTCCTGCTGACCAAGACCATGAAGTCCAAGGGCGTCATCGCCCTCGAAAGCCACATCGAGAAGCCCGGTGAGAGCTCGATCTTCGGCCGCTTCCCGAAGATCACCAAGGACCACTTCGCCGTCGACTTCATCTGCGACACCCTGCGGATGATGACCATGAACCTCGAGGACCCGCACCAGGTCGAGGACGCCATGGAAAAGCAGCTCGAGAAGCACCACCACGAGGCCCACGCCCCGGCCCACGCCCTGCAGAACCTTGCCGACGCCCTGCCGGCCCTCGGCATCGTCGCCGCCGTGCTCGGGGTCATCAAGACCATGGGCTCGATCACCGAGCCGCCGGAAGTGCTCGGCGGCATGATCGGCGGCGCCCTGGTCGGCACCTTCCTGGGGGTGTTCCTGGCCTACGGCATCGTCGGCCCGCTGGCCGCCCGTCTCGGCGACGTGGTCAACGAGGAAGGCGCCTTCTACCGAATCATCCAGTCGGTCCTGGTCGCCCACCTGCACGGCAACGCCGCCCAGATCAGCGTCGAAATCGGCCGCGGCAGCGTCCCCTCGGGCGCCCAGCCCAGCTTCCTGGAACTGGAAGAAGCCCTGTCGGCGATCCCCAACGACGCCTGACGGCCCAGCGGGGCTTGACGGAACAACGGTTTGTGATCCGCCTGTCGCCTGTCTGACACAATCCGTGATCACGCCAGCGTGAGAATGCGGCTTGCGGGCCGTGATCAGGGGTCCATAGTCCCCCTGCGTCACCAAAGACGCTGCTCAACGAGAACCTAAAGGGGACTACCAGGAATGCGTAAACTCCTCATCATCGGCGCCGCTTTCGCCGCCTTGTCCGTCGCCGCTTGCGGCAAGCCGGCCGAAACCAAGACCGAGACCACGGTCACCGAAACCACCCCGGCGCCGGACGCTGCGCCCGCTCCGGAAGCCATGGCTCCGACGGCCGCTCCGGCCGAAGGCGCCGCGCCCGCCGCCGGCGAGGCCGCTCCGGCCACCACGACCACGACCACCCCGACCGAAGAGAAGAAGGCCGAGTAGCCTTAAGCTTTTCGTTCAAGGAAGACAGGGAAAGGGTCGCCCCCACGGGCGGCCCTTTTTCGTTGCGCGGGGCACGATCGTAAGTCGACAAGCCAAAACTTTCCCCCCGTTGGGGGGAGGACCGCTTTGGAGCGGACGCGACAAAGCAGGAGGCGCGCAACCCCGTTCCAGGAGGAACCTCCCTGCCGCCGGTGGGCCCGCCTCCTGATTTCTCGCTTGGGCTCGAAATCTGTCCTTCTCCCGCTTCGCGGGGGGAGAGTTTCTGCGTCCCCGCCGCCGCCTGTGCTAGATGCGGCCCATGCCGACCTCCGACTCCCCCGTCCAATGGCGCGACGACGGCTTGCCCGGCTCGCGCCTTTACGGGGACGTCTACTTCTCCAGCGAGGACGGCTTGGCCGAGACCCGCGCCGTCTTCCTCGCCGGATGCGGCCTGCCAGGGGCCTGGGCCGACCGCCGCCAGTTCACCGTCGCTGAGCTCGGCTTCGGCACGGGCCTGAACATCGCCGCCCTGCTTACCCTCTGGGCCGAAACCCGGCCGCCCGGGGCCCATCTGTCGATCTTCAGCGTCGAGGCCCACCCGATGGCCGCCGCCGACGCTGTCCGGGCCCTGTCCCGCTGGCCAGATATCAAGCCTGCCGCCGATGCCCTGACGGCGCGCTGGCCAGGGTCAGCTCATGGTTTCCACCACCTGGATCTCCCCGACTTCGCCGCCAGCCTCGACCTCGCCGTCATGGATGCGACCGAAGCCCTGAACGCCTGGGCCGGCAGAGCCGACGCCTGGTTCCTCGACGGCTTCGCCCCGGCCGCCAACCCGGCCATGTGGTCGCCGGAGCTGATGGCCCTCGTAGCCGCCCGCAGCGCCCCCGGGGCCCGCGCCGCCACCTTCACGGTGGCTGGCGCCGTACGTCGCGGGCTGGCCGAGGCCGGCTTCGCCGTCTCGAAACAGCCGGGCTTCGGCCGCAAGCGCGAACGCACCGAAGCCATCCTGCCCGGACAGGCCGCCGATCCGCCGCGCCCCGCCATCGCCATCCTCGGCGCCGGCATCGCTGGAGCGGCCCTGGCCCGGTCCCTGCGCGCCAGGGGCTTCAACCCGTCCCTCTTCGACCCGGACGGCCCCGCCGCCGGCGCTTCCGGCAACGCCGCCGCCCTGATGACGCCTCGCCTCGACGCCGGCGACGGCCCGCCGGCCCGTCTCTTCGCCCAGGCCTTCCGCCACGCCGTCGCCGCCTATGACGCCATACCCGGTGCGGTTCTCGCCCGGGGCGCAATCCATCTGGCCGATGGCGAGAAGGACGCGGCCCGCTTCGAACGCATCGCCGCCAGCCCACTGCACAACCCCGGCGCCCTGACCGCCGGCGCCGAAGAGATTCTCATTCACGACGCCCTGGTTCTCGATCCCGCCGCCATCGTTCCCGCCTGGGCCGGCGCGGTTGATCACCGCGCCATCACCGCCCTGCAACCCTCCGGTACCGGCTGGGACCTGATCGGCGAGGCCCGCGAAGTCCTCGCCACAGCCGACGCCGTCGTCCTCTCCGCCGGCCCGGCCAATGCCGCCCTGGCCGACCTGCCGCTGCAGCCGGTGCGGGGCCAGGCCACGGTCGCGGCCGGCGCGGCCCTCCCCCAGGCCGTCTCCTTCGGCGGCTACGCCATCCCCACAGGAGGCGGCGTCCTCTTCGGCGCCACCCACCAGCGGGACCGCAACGACACGGCCGCCCTGCCGGAAGACGACAGCGCCAACCTCGCCCTCATCGCCAGCCGCCTGCCGGACCTCGCTGCCGAGCTCGCCTCCCGGCCCCTGACCAGCCGCGCCGCCATTCGCGCCGCCACGCCGGACCACCTGCCGCTGGCCGGGCCCGTCGTCGATCAGCCAGGCCTCTTTGTGCTGTCCGGGTTCGGAGGGCGAGGCTTCTGCGTCGCCCCCCTGCTGGCCGATCACCTCGCCGCGCTCCTGCTCGGCCATCCCTCGCCTCTTCCGGCCGATCTGGCCGAGGCCGTCGACCCGGACCGCTTTCGCAAGCGCGCCCTCAGGCGAACCTCGCCAAGGGCCGCGCGTTGACCTATCCTTAGACCGGACGGGCTTCATCGGAGTGAGCATCACATGACCAAGACCCTGACTGCCGCCCTTCTGGGATCGGCGCTCCTGATCACCGCCGCCGCCGGCGTCGTCCAGGCCCAGACCCCGCAGGGCGAAGCCGCCCAAAAGGCCGTCAGCAGCGCCCGCACGGACTGCTTCTTCAATCGCGAGGTGCGCAACTACACCACCGCCGATGACGACAAGACCCTCTACGTCCGCGCCGGCAAGGACACCTACCGGATGGAGACCTTTGGCCGCTGCCTTGATCTGAGCAGCGCCCTCAACGTCGGCCTCGATTCCCATCCGTCCAGCAGCATCTGCAGCGCCCTGGACGTGACCATTGTCGTTCCCTCCAGCAGCATGGGGCCGCAACGCTGCGCCGTCCGCACGCTGGTCAAGCTGACCCCCGAGGACGTCGCCGCCCTGCCGAAGGGCGACCGGCCGTAAACCACCGACTGGCCCTGTCATCCTCGTCTGTAACGGTGTCGCTTACCGGCTAGCCGGCGGGCGGGCATCGAGATTGAGACCTGGGGTCAGGACTTTGGCCCCCGCGATCATTCCGGCGGCGCTTGGAGTGACATAGCGTCGTCTGACTGGAGCAGGTTGGCCCGGCGCAGGAAAGGCGGCCGGCGGCTCCGGTTGGGAGTGGTCGATGCAAGAGGTTTCCCTGGTCCGGCTCTACGTGATGCGGGCGCTGTATCTGCTGATCGCGGTGGCGGAGGGCCTGCAGATATGGCCGCTGATCTTCCACCACCGCCCCTGGACCGATTCCATGCACGGGGTGGCGGTGGCGCTGCTGGCGGCGCTGACCCTGCTCTGCTGGCTGGGTGTGCGCTATCCCCTGAAGATGGCGCCGCTGTTGGTGTTCGAATGGGTCTGGAAGACCATCTGGATGCTGGCCATAGGCGTCCCCGCCTGGCGGGCCGGGCCGCTCAGCGCCGCCATGAGCGAGAATATGTTGGCCATCGGCCTGGGCGTTGTGCTGGTCCCACTGGTGCTGCCCTGGCCGTATCTGTGGCGTCAGTATGTGGCGGCCGGGGGCGACCGCTGGCGCTGAGGCCGGCCAGGACATCCAGAACGGCGACCGATACGGGCGGTCGTCACGCGCCAAGTGTTCAAGGCGTGTAAGGCGTCGTAAAAACCCCTCCCAAACTCCCTTTCCCCGCAAAGACGCTTCCCATGCTGCTCGCCAAATCCACCTGGCCCGAAATCGAGGCCTTCCTGACCCGTTCGAAGACGGTGGTCATCCCCATCGGCTCCAACGAACAGCACGGACCCACCGGCCTGCTCGGCACCGACTGGATGTGTCCCGAAATCATCGCCCATGAGGCCCAGAAAGACCGGTCAGACCTGTTGGTAGCGCCGACCTTCAACATCGGTATGGCCCAGCATCACCTGGGCTTCCCCGGGACCATTTCCCTGCGCCCCAGCACCTTCATGGCCGCCATCGGCGACTGGTGCCGGTCGCTGGCCGGCCACGGGTTCAAGCGGATCTACTTCCTCAACGGCCACGGCGGCAACGTCCACTCCATCGAGGCCGCCTTCAGTGAACTTTATGCCGAGGCCAGTTTCGGCCGCGTTCCCAGAGGCTTCGCCGCGAAGCTGAAAAACTGGTGGGACCTGGATGGCGTCAACAGCCTGGCCATGCGCCAGTTTCCGACCGGCCACGGCAGCCACGCCACGCCGTCAGAGATCGCGGTGACCCAATGGGCCTATCCCGACGCCATCAAGACCGCAAAGTATGACCCGCCGGTAGCGCCGACCGGTCCGATCCGCGAAGCCGCCGATTTCAGGAAGCGTTTCCCCGATGGCCGCATGGGGTCCGACCCGGCGCAGGCGACGCCCGAAAAAGGCGGTGAACTGGTGAAGCTGGCGGCGGAGAAGCTGCTCAGCGACGTGAAAGCGTTCAGCGAAGAGGTCGCGCCGTAGGCGAGAAGAGAAGACGCTTCGCTCTCCCCCACTTGGTGGGGGAGTGGCTTTGGCGAGCGCTGCAAGCGAGCCAAACCGAGGGGGTCCCCATCGGCGGTAAGAGGTTCTAACCTTGAACCAGCGGTCCCGCCTCCTGGTCCGTCGCTTACGCTCCGAACCGTCCTCCGCCCACGTCGTGGGCGGAGAGCGATGCTGGCCGATCCGGCGGTCAATGTTCGTGGTGCAACCGACTTAGTAGCTGCCATCGGAACATTCCAGAATGTAGACCCAGGAAGCTGCGGCCGCTACTCAGGATGACGAAGAGGGGTTAACCCCTACAGCGTTTGATCATGTTTTGTTCTATTGGGCAACCTGCTCGATCGGCGCGCGCCACCTAACCCCCCTTCGTCATCCTGCGTAGCCTCGCACGGCGAGGCGTGTCGAAGGACGCACGACGCTTCAGCCGCTACCCTGCCCGCGTCAGCCGCCGGCAGAGATCGTCCAGCTGCTCCAGCGTGGCGTACTTCAACCGCACCTCGCCCTTGCCCCCGGCGTCGCGGATCTCGACCTCGAGGCCGAGAATATCGGCCAGATCGCTCTCCAGCGCCGTGGTGTCGTGGTCCTTCACCGCCTGCGACGGCGCCTTCGACGGTCCACGCGGCTTTGGGTCAGCATCCTTCAGCAGCGCCTCGGCCTGGCGCACGCTCATGCCCTCGGCGACGATCCGCCGGGCCAGTTCGACCGCCTTGTCCGAACCGACCAGCGCTCGCGCGTGGCCGGCCGTCAGCTCGCCGTCGACCAGCATGGTCAGAACCGGCTGCGGCAGGTTCAAAAGCCGCAGGGCGTTGGCCACGTGCGGCCGGCTCTTGCCCACCGCCTCTGCGACCGCCTCCTGGGTGTGGCCGAACTTCTCGATCAGCGCCCTGTAGCCCAGCGCCTCTTCGTAGGGGTTGAGGTCGGTCCGCTGGACGTTCTCGACGATGGCGATTTCCAGCACCTGACGGTCGTCGAACTGGCGCACCAGGATCGGCACCGTGCGCAGGCCGGCGACCTGGGCCGCCCGCCAGCGGCGTTCGCCGGCGACGATCTGGAACTCACCCTCGGCGCCCGGCATCGGCCGGGTCAGGATCGGCTGCAATATCCCCTTCTCGCGGATCGAGGCGGCCAGGGCGTCGATGTCCTCGCGGCTGAACGACTTGCGCGGCTGGTCCGGATTGGCCCGGATCAGCTCGATCGGCGTTTCGCGCGCGCCACCGGTCTCGCCGGCCGGCGCCGCCGCTTCGACGGCATCCGCCTCGCCCAGCAGGGCAGACAGTCCGCGCCCCAGTCCCCGACGTCCTTCAACCATAACTCGTTCTCTCTATTGAACTTTGGCGCGGCGATCACGCTCGCGCCGCACCACTTCACGGGCCAGCTGCAGATAGGCTTGCGAGCCGGCGCATTTCAGATCGTAGATCAGCACCGGCTTGCCGAACGACGGCGCCTCGCTGACCCGCACATTGCGCGGGATGACCGTCTCATAGACGGTGTCGCCGAAATGCTCGCGCACATCGCGCGCCACCTGTTCAGACAGGCTGTTGCGGCGGTCGTACATGGTCAGGACCACGCCCTGGATCTCCAGGGCCGGGTTGAGGCTGCCGCGCACCAGTTCGATGGTCCGCATCAGCTGGGTCAGACCTTCCAGGGCGAAGAACTCGGTCTGCAGCGGCACGAACACCGCGTCCGCGCCGGTCATGGCGTTGACGGTCAGCAGGTTCAGCGACGGCGGGCAGTCGATGAGGACGTAACTGTACTTCCCCGTCGACCGCAGCGCCGACAGGGCGTCGCGCAGCCGGTAGGATCGCCGCGGACTGGCCGCCAGCTCCATCTCCAGCCCGGACAGATCGGGGTCCGACGCGGCCAGGTCGAGCCCCGGCAGCATTGTCTGGATCGCCGCCTCGTCGAGCGTCTTCTCGCCCATATAGACGTCGTACATCGTCACCTTGCGCGCCGCCCGCCCGATACCAAGGCCGGTCGAGGCGTTGCCCTGCGGGTCGCTGTCGATCAGCAGCACCGATTCCCCGACCGCCGCCAGGGCGGTGCCCAGGTTGATGGCCGTGGTCGTCTTGCCGACCCCGCCCTTCTGGTTGGCGATGGCCAGCACGCGCAGCGGACGCTGGGCTTGCGGAGCGGCGTCAGACTTGGCGGCGGTTTCAACGTCCACGCTTCGCACTCCGGATATCGACGATCCGGCCATCCGGATCGCTAAGGCTTTCAATCAACGTCGCTTCGAGCTTCCAACCGGCGGTCCGGGCCTCGGCCAGTTCGGCTTCCGCGGCCTGGCCCTTGAGAAACAGGCCGCGCGCGCCGCGCTTCAGATAGGGCTCGGCGAACCCGAGCAGCCTGGGAAGGGCCGCCACGGCCCGGGCGGTGACCACCTCGACCTCGATCTTCACGTCCTCGGCACGGGCATTGTGAACCTTTGCCGGCAATCCGAGCTCCGAGACCACCTCGGTCAGGAAGCGGCACCGCTTGGCCAGGCTCTCGACCAGATGCACCTGCGCGCCCTCGCGACCCTTGAGAAGTATGGCCAGGACCAACCCGGGCAGACCGGCCCCGGTCCCAAGGTCAGCCCAGCGCAAGGCCTCGGGCGCCAGCCGGATCAGCTGGGCGCTGTCCAGGGCATGGCGAGACCAGAATACGGCCATGGCGGAGGGCCCGACCAGGTTCATCCGGCCGTTCCAGTCCTCGAGCATGGCGCGATACCGTTCCAGATCGGCGATCTGGCCGGACGTCGCGCCGATCGCGTCGGCAAAGCCTTGCGGGCTTTCGGTTTTCAGGGGTTCAAGCAGCACGGGCGCGCCGCACATGGGCCAGCAGGGCCGTGATGGCCCCGGGAGTGACACCCTCGATCCGGGCGGCCTGGCCAAGCGTCAGGGGACGCACCCGCTGCAGCTTCTCGCGCACCTCGTTGGACAGCCCGCCGATGGCTCCGTAGTCGAGGTCGACCGGGAGACGCAGGTTTTCGTCGCGTCGGAAGGCGTCGACATCGGCCTGTTGCCGGTCGAGATAGCCGCTGTAGGCGGCGTCGATCACGACCTGCTCCCGAACGGCCGGCGTCCAGTCGCCGATCTGCGGCCAGACGGCGGTCAGTCGATCCAGGGTCACGTCCGGATAGGCCAGCAGCTGGCCGATGTCCCGCCGCTGGCCGTCGGCCTTGACCGTCAGGCCCAGCTTCTGGGCCCCGGACGGCGTCAGGCTGTGGCTGCTGGCGAAGGCGCGCGCCTCGGCGAGCTGGCGTTGTTTCACGTGAAACACCGTCGCCCGGTCAGAGCCGACGACGCCGGCGTCGATGCCGCGCTGGGTCAATCGCTGGTCAGCGTTGTCCGCCCGGAGGGTCAGCCGAAACTCGGCCCGGCTGGTGAACATGCGATAGGGTTCGGTGACGCCCCGGGTGACCAGGTCGTCGATCATCACCCCGATATAGGCTTCGTCTCGTGCGAACTCGACCGCGGCGGAACCCGCGGCGGCCCGCGCCGCGTTCAGGCCGGCGACCAGCCCCTGGG
>JANPKF010000764.1:0-14260 GCA_031425895.1 Caulobacteraceae bacterium
CTCCAGCAGCACCGGGCCCAGCATCCAGACGCCGAAGCTGGACAGGGCCGGGCGCGCCTTGATGCGGCGCAGTTCGCTTTCGAGGACGCGGTTCTGCTCCTTGCTCAGCCCGCCGCCGCCATAGGCCGCCGGCCACATCGGCGCGGTCCAGCCCTTCTCGGCCATGCGGTCCATCCAGACCTGGATATCCGGGTTGGGATAGTTGGCCATGCGCCCGCCCCAGGGCGTCTCGTCCTCGGACTTCATCGGGGCGTTCAGCGAGGCCGGGTAGTTGGCCTCCAACCAGGCCCGGGTCTCGGCCCGGAAGGTATCGAGCTCGGTAGCGCCGAAGTCGGCCATGGCGTGGTCTCCCGCGAAATGTTGGCGTCCGGCGTTGGCGGCCGGTTCGGGTGGGAGATTAGCGGGGGAGGCGGGGAGGGGGAAGGGGATTCAAACGGGTGTTTGGGCTGGCAACTTTCCCCATGGAGACGTAGGCCACAGATTCTTGAGGGAAGCGGTAAATGCCTCGCGCTTCGCGATAACATCGGTCTTCTCAGTCTGGTCAAACGCAGCCACCACCCACCCGATGATTGCGTCTATTGGGGCCTTCGAAATTTTTGCCACGTCGATGCTCGCGAGTTGTTCGGCATTAGGATTTTGGCTTCCTGCCAAGAACCAGCCAAGTGCGGTGAGTACGTGAAAGCGCAAATTATTCTTATAGAGGCGATCAAGGCCAGATTTGTTCATGTGCACAGTTACTGAAAACATCGTCTCGGCGGCGACGCGGTATAGGGCAAGAGGATATTCCTTAGGGTCTGTCTGAAATATCCTGCTGTATTCCGGCTCCCTCATGAGGCTAGTGGGTCTCGCCCGGGCTACATGTGGTTGCTCAACGAGTAGGGCGGTCACGGCCTGAGCCATGCGATCAATGCCTATGGTTCTTGCTGCGGGGCGTCCTTGATTCTTGTAGTAATTCCGACGTCTATCGTAGTAAATGTTATGCCCAAGAAGGTATATTTCGATTCGTCTATGAATATCTTCCGTTCCCCTTAAAGAATGAGGCTTTACTTTGGTCTGGTAGTTTGTGGCTTTGATGATTTTGTTTATTACGTCTTCGTCGGTTGTTTCAATAATTCTGATCATCACCAATCGCTCTTCATCGGCCCCTCCGCCGCGTGCCCAGCGATTAATTTCGTAAGACGTCTGGAGGCCGTTAACGATGAGCGGGTTCTGAACTGTCATCTTTCCGCTGCTCGGCCCGGCGTTCGCAGCGAGTATTGTCACTCCGTTATTGAGCCACCAAAAATCGATGCCTGTATTCGGACTTCCAAGTGTGCTTGCTATATCTTTATTCACGTCGACATTTCCTTCATAGTCGCGAACATTCGCGTCGAAGAACGAGGCCCTGATTGCCTTCTTATCATCCGAGATAAATGTGGCGTAGTCTGAAAGACTTGTTAGAACGATGTAAGCGTTATTCGGACCGAATAGCGGTGATCCAGATATTTTGAGCTCTGCCTTTATTATCTTCTGTTGTCCGGCTAATTCATATAGATCGGCCGCGCCGGCAAAAGAAAACTTTACCGATGCTTTTGGAAAGATGCTTCGAACGGTGTCCTCAAGTGCGCTAGCCTTTGTTTGCGCAGGTGTTGGTATCTTCTCACCCTTGCAGGCATACCAAATGCTGATGCTTATCACCGGAAATTCGGGAGCCAGTGTTGTTATCGCCTTGTGCCAGAGTGCGAAGGCGTTTTGGATTCCGGTGTTATAACCGGCAACGGCCGCATTATTTTTGTCTTTTAGAAGTCCGGGGAGAGACGATGCTATCTTGTCCACCGGATTTTCTTTAAATGTGCTTTCATTTTTTGATTGAATAATAATCAATTCAATATCCACCGGATACTTAAAGCCCGAAAGATCAGTGTCTTCGGCAATCAGGACCCGATTTACATACAGGAATACACTATCAATCCCTGCATCTTGGTGCCCATCGACAATCCTGTCAGTGATTTCGTCGATTGCAGGGTCATGTTTATTGAGGATGACATCCGCGCAAAATATCTCGAAGGCATCGTCGGCCTTCAAGCCGTCACCGTATGCCTCCTTCCGCTGAGCGAAGAGGCTTTCAAGTAGCTCTTTTGACGCCATAGTTTCCTGCGCGGACTGGTTGGGTTTCAATCTTTGCTACCATGGCCGTCCGGAGCGCGGGCCGCAACCGGTGAGTGTCTGCTCCTGCTACGACGCCGGAGACGACCAGTTGCCGCCACCACTGAGCCGCCCCTTCACCACCGCCCGATCCCCCGCCGACAACTCACACCCCAGCGCCGCCTTCCACCGCGCCACGGCCTGATCCCTCCGCCCCTCCTTCGCCAGCCCATCCCCCCAGGCCAGCTGCAGCGCCCCCCACTTGGGCGCCCGCTCCGCCGCGATGGCGTAGCGCTTGGCAGCCGCGCTGGCCTTGCCCTGGGCCATGAGGGCGTCGCCTTAGAACTTCAGGGGGTCGGCCCAGCCGGGGCCGGCTTGCTGGGCGCGGCGGTAGAGGGGGAGGGCGGCGGTGAGGTCGCCTCGGGCGGCGTATGCCTGGCCCCAGGCGCTCCAGCCTTGCGGGATGGAGGGGGCCAGGCGGGTGGCGAGGGCGAAGAAGCGGTCGGCGCGGGGCCAGTCGCGCTCGGCGGCGGCGAGGACGGCGCGGGCCCGGACGCAGCGGCTGCAGTCCATCGGGGTGGCGTCGACCAGGGCGTGGGCGGTCTTGAGATCGCCGGTCCGCGCCAGAATCTCGGCCAGGCGCGGACCATCGCCATGCCGGAACTGCACGGACAGAGCGGCGCCGTACTGGCGCTGCAGGGCGACGGCCTGGGCGGCGTAGTCGCGGGCCTGGGCCAGGTTGCCCTTTTCCAGATGACCGGCGGCGGCGACGCGGTAGGCCAGCACCGCCTCGCCCAGGCTGCCCGGGCTCTGCAGCGGCTTGGGATTGGCGGCGCGGGCGGCCGCGATGTCGTGCGCCTGCAGCCAGGCCAGGCTGCGCAGGGAGTCCCAGTAGCGGGCCCGGGCCGGGCCGTTCCAGGCGCGGGCCAGGTCGGCGAGGGCGGCATAGCCGGCGATGGCGGCGGGGGTGTCGCCCTCTTGTTCGGCGACCATGGTCGGCCAGAGGGGGGGGTCTTCCTCTCTCATGTATTGCGTGCCGCCGGACCGGGCGCCGCGGTTGCGTGTCAGCCGGACCATGCGGCGGGCGGCGGCAAGGGCCTCTTCCTCGTGTCCGAGGAAGTATTCCGCCCCGTACTGGTAGCCGACCGCGGCGGGTGCGTCCGGGTCGAGGGCGACCGAGCGGCGGGCGATGGCCAGGGCCTCGTGCTGGCGGCCCTGATAGTTGAGGATGTTGACCAGGTTGGCCATGGCGTTGGCCCGCTCGCGCGGTGAGCCGCGCCGGGTCAGGGGCTCGACGACGGCGGCGGCCTCGTCCAGCCGTCCGGCGACGACCAGGAAGCCGGCGTAGCGCAGGGGGTCGGAGCGGCGCAGGGTAGCCTCGGCCGCCTTGTCGAGCAGGGCCGCCAGTTCGGCAGGGGCGCCTTCGAAGGTCGCCGCCTCGCCGTCGCCCGGGCGGACGGTGATGGAGAGCCTTCCGTCGGCCAGCTGGACGAGGGAGCCGCCGACGATGGTCTGATGGCCGAGCGTGCGCCGCAGCCAGGACTGCAGCTCGCCGATCGAGATGCCGGTCGAGGGGATTTCCAGCTTGAGCTCGGTGGATTGGCCGCCGGCCGCCCTGGCGACACCGGTGGCTTCGATCTCGCCCTTCGTTTGCAGGACGCGGATGCGGTCGCCGAGCTGGGCGGCCAGCACCTCGCCGCCCTGGCCGTTCTCGGCGAAGGCGGGCGGGGCGGTCCAGGGTTCGAGGACCAGGTCGTCGGCCCGGGCGGCGTCCCAGACCATCCAGCCGGCGGCGAGCAGGACGAGCACGGCGCCGAGCAGCAGGGCGATGTCGCGGAAGGCCTTGATGCGGCCCGCCAGCCGGGCGTCGCGGGCCAGGTCTATCTCGGCGTCGATCAGCCGTTCCTGCTTGCCGAGCAGGCGAAGGGTTGGACTATCGAGGGGGCGGCCTTCCGACTCGGCATCCATGGCGATGTCGACCGGGTTGGTGCTGCTCGGACCGCGCGCGGCGGCGCCGGTCCGTCGTTTCGTTGCCATGTGACCCCGCCCCCGCTGCGGGTGATGGTTCGCCGAGCGGCGGGTCAGGGTCAAGCGGCCTGTGGCCTCGCCCCGGGTCCCATGGCGCGCTATAGGAGAATCTCAGTCGTCAGCGCGTTGCGTGGGACGAGCCCGCGTAAAGTACCGCACCCCATGACCGACCAGGACGACCCCACCGGCCTGCTCGCCACCCCGGACCTCGCGCAGGTCCTCGAATCCGACCGCTTCCGGCAGTTCCTCGACCAGGTGCCGATCGCCATCGCCGTCGCCGACCTGCGGCCGGACGAGCGGATCTGCTACGCCAACCTCGAGTTCGAGCGGCTGACCGGCCTGATGGCCGCCGAGCTGCAGGACCAGACCTGGGCGGCGCTGGCCGGTACCGCCACGCGGGACGGGCGGGGGCTGGCCGAGGCGGTGACCGGGGAGAGCGACTATCTGGGGGTTTTCGCCTTTGAGCCGGCCGGGGCGGCCGCGTCGGTGGATGTGTGGAGCAACCTGATCCAGGACGAGGCCGGCGAGGCGGTGTTCCGGATGATCGCCCTGGTCGGGGCCGACGGGCGCGGCGAGCTCGACCTGACCGCCTATGAACAGCGCATCCAGGACAAGGACACCCAGCTGCGCGAACTGCAGCACCGAGTGGCCAACAACCTGCAGATGGTCACCGCCCTGATCCGCATCGAGGCGCGCAATGTGTCGCAGGCCACGGCCGACGGGGTGCATGACGACCGCTTCGACCGGCTGGCCGGGCGGATCGCGGCCATGGGGCTTCTCTATCGCCTGCTGTCGGGCGAGGAGGCCAGGGAGACGGTGGATCTTGGCAGCTATCTGTCCGGCATCGCCTCGTCGGTGATGCAGGCCCATGCGGTGGAGGGCATCCACCTGAACCTGCAGGTCGACGCCTGGCCGGTGTCGATCAATGTGGCCATGCCCGCCGGGCTGGTGGTCAACGAGCTGCTGACCAATGCGCTGAAGCATGCCTTCGAGGGACGCGACGGGGGGACGATCACCCTGCAGTGCCGGGTCGAGGCGGACGGCGGCTGCCGCGTCGTGGTGGCCGATGACGGGGTGGGGCTGGCCGAGGGCGTGGTCTGGCCGCGGCCGGGCAAGCTGAGCAATCTGATCGTTCAGTCACTGCGCCAGAACGCCCGGGCGCGTGTCGAGGTCGAGACGGCGCCCGGCGAGGGGATGCGGGTGACGGCCTGGTTCAGCCGTGAGGACGGGTTGCGGTGACTTTTCTGCCGCTCATCCCGGGACACAACACGTTCGCCGGGATGAGCGGTCTTTTGGGGCCTACGGCGCTCCCAGCGGGACGCCGCCGGGGCCGACGGGGACCATGTTCTCGTAAGGCGTTGTCGGTTCCTGGCCGGGCGGAACGACGGCCGGCATGGCTCCGCCGGCCGGACCCAGGGACTTGAAGTAGTCGTAGAGCGCCGCCTTGTTGGCCGGGCTCAGGGCCTTGACGTTCTGCCACGGCATCGGCGGCAGGCCTTGGCGGGTATCCAGCATCTCGACAAAGGCCTCCTTCGACATCTTGTCGACCAGCAGGCGCAGGTTGCTGGCGTAACTCGTGCCCCAGGGGCCGCGATAGCCGACCGGGTTGCCAAGCAGCCATTGGGCCTCCGGCACCTTGCCGCCGCTCTGGGCATAGCCGACCGTGTGGCAGTCGTTGCAGCCGGCGATCACGGAGATGTAGCGACCGACCTCGATGGAATTGGCCCCGACGACCTCGGTCACCGCCGGCGGCTTGGCCGCTCCACAGGCGGTCACACCCAGGGCGGCAAGCCCGATCACTCCAAAGCGCAGCATGGCTATCCCCCTTGTCCCTCCCTAATTTGGGGCGGAATCACGCGCGGACGTCAAGGAATTTCGGATAGCGCCGGTCGCTGGATCGGCAAGGCGCCGCTGGAAAGGGGTCAGGCCGGCTTCGGCGCCCGCGCGGCCACGCAGCCCTTGACCAGGTCAGCCTTCATCAGGTGCACGGTGGTGTCCAGGGCGCGGTTGAGCAGGCCCTGGGTTTCCTCGCGGGTGCTGGCCCAGTTCACCGACTCGCGATGGCCCCGGTAGATGTTCTCGCCCAGCGGGCCACCGACGTGGCTGTAGCGGACACGCAGCACGAGGTTGGCCGATTTGCTGGTGGTGACGGGGAAGATGTAGCCCTTGAGGATCTCGACATCGAAGATGACGTCGGCGTCTTCCGGCCGCTCGGCCAGGGACCAGCGGCGATCAGCCTGCAG
This sequence comes from Caulobacteraceae bacterium, assembly GCA_031425895.1. Lineage (GTDB taxonomy): Bacteria > Pseudomonadota > Alphaproteobacteria > Caulobacterales > Caulobacteraceae > Caulobacter. The sequence goes on from JANPKF010000764.1 coordinate 6,396, forward strand.
CGTGACGAGCCCCGTGCGAACCCAGCCGGCCGCGTCCGAAGACGTCACCATGCCGCCCATGTAGCCCATGGTGGTGGTGTCCGGCCGCTTGTCGGCGACGCCGGCGATGTAAAGGCGGCAGGGCGGGGGATCCTTCTCGCGCCGCGTGGCCGGGGCGGGGGCCGCAATCCCCGTGCTGGCGTTCATGTCCAGATAGAGCTTGGGCTCGGCCGGGGCCGGGACCGGGGCCGGGGCCGGAGCAGTGGCCGGGACCGGGACCGGGGCCGGAGCCGGGGCCTCCGCCGGAGCCTGCGCCCGGGCGGCCGGGCTGGCCAGGACAAGCGACAGGGCGAGAAGACCGGCGGACGCATGTCGGGCCGGGCGGATCATGCGGATGGTCATCGGGCGACTCCGTCGGCGCGAAGAGAAGAATGGCCAGGGAGGGCTGCCCTCCCTGGCCATCAATGACGCCTATTTCTTCTTCTTCGAGGCGACCGGCGGCGGCGCGCGCTGGATGTCGGCGGCCAGCTTGCTCGCGACGGCGGCGGAACCGGCGTCGAGGGCCTCGCGGATGGCCTTGCCCTTGTCGGCCGACCATTTGGCGATGTTCTGGTCGCGCTTGGTCGTCGCGCCCGCCAGCGGCTGCGCATAGGTAAAGGTGTTGCGGTAGATGGAGTTGCCCGGATAGGCGACCATCTTGGCGTTGGCGGTCTTGGTCGGCTTGTAGCCGGCCAGGGCGGGGTCCTTGACGTAGAGGTCGGCCATCATGGTGATGGTCAGCGAGGTGGCGTCGCCGTTGAACTCGTACTTGGCGATGGTCATCAGCACGACCCCGGCCGAGGAGTTCGTGACGCTCTTGTCGAGCGAGGCCTGGGCGATGTCCTTGGTGGCGCGAACGCCCTGGACCTTGAGGAAGCCGACTTCGCTCAGCGACTTCTGCAGGTCGGCGGTCAGGACGCCGTCGAAGTTGTAGTCGACGATGGCGTCGCGGGCGGGTTTGACGTCGCCTTCGGCCGCCTTGGTGTTGGCGGCGTTGACGGATGCGTCGATTGCGACGCCGGCCAGGGCCCCGACGATGCCGAAGCCCCCACCGACGGCGGCCCCCGCGGTCGAGGGCACGACGTAGACGTAGATTTCGTTCTGGGCGATCGGCGCCACCACCTCGGTGGAGGTGATCGCCTCGCGGGCGCCGGTGGCCAGCGGCAGGTTGGCCGGGATCGGCGTGACGCAGGCGGTCAAGGACGCGCCGCCGAGCACGAGCGCGCAGGCGGTCAGGACCGATTTGATGGTGATGGTGCGCATGGAGGCCCCCCGGCCGGATAAGCTGTTACAGATACGGGCGCGGTTGGCCCTCGCCATCAAGTAGCATCCGGCTCGGATAAGGCAAGTGAAGTTGGTGTGGCGCCGAGGCGCCACCGGGGGTGGCCTAGCGTCGCGCCTTGCGAGCCGCGTACTTGGCGTCCCGGGCGGCCTGGGCCTCGGCCTTGGTCAGGGCCTTGCGTTCCTTGCGTTCGCCGCGCTTGGCGTCGAGGGCGGCGGCCTCATCGGCGAGGCGGGCGGCTTCTGCGTCAGCGGCGGCGTCGGCCTGGGCCTGCTTCTTGGCGGCCTTTTCGGCGATGCGCTCTTCGCGGACGCGGGCCAGTTCCTCGGCCTTCTTTTCGGCGCGGGGTTTCAGGGCCGGGTCGGTGACGGTGGGCTTGGGCTTGAAACGGGCAAGCAGGGCGGCCTTGGCTTCGGCGGCGGTCTTCTGGCGGTCGGCGAAAGTATCGCCCAGGGCGTTTTTCATCAGGGTCCTTGAGAGGGATATGGCAGCGGGCGGAGGGATGAAACCCCACGCCATCAACGTAACGCGCCAGAAAATCAGAAGGTCCAGCCGGCGAAACGAAGTCGTTTTCAGATCATCGATCCGAAGAATTGGAACGACATGCGAAGGCACAGGGTGCGGTTTTCACAGCCTAAAAGCAAGAAATATTGCCAAGGGCCCGCGCACAGGCTCTGAAATCTTGGCGAGAATTGACCCGTGCGCGGCGCTTTTCGGATGGCCGCGCCGCCCCTATACGAAGGCCCATGATCCCCTGGATTCACCTCTCTACCGCAACGATGCCCGGCGGCGGCGGGACCCTGCGCCTCATGCAGCGCGGCCAAGAGTTCTCGATCATGGCCGAGGGCGGCATCGAGCTGATGAACAGCCGCCTGAGTGGCTCGGAGGAGGCGCTCGCCGGGTTGGCGGCGGAGCGGCTGGGCGGGCGGCCCGGGCAGCGGGTGCTGGTCGGCGGGCTGGGGATGGGCTTCACCCTGCGGGCGGCGCTGGGCGTTTGGCCGACGGATGCGAAGGTCGTGGTCGGGGAATTGGTCCCGGAAGTCGTCGACTGGGCGCGTGGTCAGATGGCGGCGGTCTACGGCGGCTGTCTGGACGATCCCCGCTTGACGATTGCCGTTGGGGACGTGCGCGACCAGTTCTGCGGCGAGGGCGTCTGGGACGCCATCCTGCTCGACGTCGACAACGGACCCGAGGGCCTGACCCGCCGCGCCAACGACAGTCTCTACGACGCGGCGGGCCTTGCGGCCGCCCGCCTCGCCCTGAAGCCCGGCGGGGTGCTGGCGGTATGGTCGTCCGCGCCGCATGCACCTTTCAGCAAGCGGGTCCGCACGGCGGGCTTCGAGGTCGAGGAACGGCGGGTGAAGGCCGGGCCGGGACGGCGCAAGGCCAGCCACGTGATCTGGCTGGCGGTGAAGCGGTAATTTTCAGAAGGGCAGACCGCTGGGGCGTATAATGGTCAGTCGCTTCGATAAGCCTCGGGGGGGCTGAGCCGAAGACCGACCAACGGGCTACCTTCGGGCGCCCAAAGACTCCCCCGAAATCCACCACAGGGCCACCGAATGTCCACCCATGGGCCACCCGCGTTACCGAGGCGAGTCCTCGCAAGCATTGGAATTCAAAAGAAAAACGCCCGCCGGATCATCTCCGGCGGGCGTTGTCGCATGTCAACGCCGGGTCTACGCCGCCCAGCGGGCCTGCTCGGACCCGCCGCCGACGCGGAACTGGCCGGTCAACCGGGCCAACTCGACCGACTGTTGAGCCAGGGAATGGCTGGCGGCGGTGCTTTCCTCGACCATGGCGGCGTTCTGCTGGGTCATCTGGTCCATGGCGTTTATGGCCGTGTTGACCTCGCTGAGACCGGCCGATTGTTCCTGGGCCGAGGCAGCGATCTCGGTGACCAGCTCGGTGATCGAGGCGACGTCGGTGACGATCTGGCCGAGGGCGTCGCCGGTCTTGCCGACCAGGTCGACGCCGGCGCGGACCTCGCGGTTGGAGGCGCTGATCAGGGTCTTGATTTCCTTGGCGGCGTCGGCCGAGCGCTGCGCGAGAGCCCGGACCTCCTGGGCGACGACGGCGAAGCCGCGGCCGGCATCCCCGGCCCGGGCGGCTTCGACGCCGGCGTTCAGAGCCAGAAGGTTGGTCTGGAAGGCGATCTCGTCGATCACCCCGACGATCTGGCCGATCTGAGCGGCGCTGGCCTCGATGCGCTGCATTGCGATGATGGCGTCGCCGACGACGATTCCGGAGGCGGTGGCCCGCTCTGCTGTGCGGTCGACGAAGCCCCGGGCCGTGCGCGACACCTCGGCGGTGCGGCTGACCGTGGCGGTGATCTCGTCCAGCGCGGCGGCCGTCTCTTCCAGCCGGGCGGCCTGGCTTTCGGTGCGGCGCGACAGGTCGTCGGCGGCTGTGCTGATCTCGCCCGCCCCGCTGTGGATCGCCCCGCCCGCCTCTATGATGCCGCCCATGACCTGTTCCAGCTGGTCGAGGGCGGTGTTGAAGTCGCTCTGCACCTGGCGATACTCGGCCGGGAACGCGCCGCTGATGCGGAAGGTCAGGTCGCCCCGCGCGACGGCCGACAGGGCGCTGCCGAGGGCTTCCACAGCGTGTTCCTGCTGAGCCCGGCTTTCCTGCCGTTCGGCCTCGAGGCAGAGGGCGTTCTGCTCGGCCGCGGTGATGTCGCTGGCCAGCTTGACCACCTTGTCGAGCCGGCCGTTGACGTCGAACACCGGGTTGTAGCTGGCCAGCAGCCACACTTCGCGGGCTCCCTTGGCCAGTCGGTGGAACTTTCCGGCGACGAACTGGCCGCTGTTCAGCGTGCGCCAGAACTGTCGGTACTCCTCGCTGCTCGCGAACTCGGCCGAGGCGAAGGTGCTGTGGTGCTTCCCGACGACCTCGTCGGCAGTGTAGCCCATGGTATCGTAGAAGTTGTCGTTGGCCCGAAGGATGACGCCTTCTGGCGTGAATTCGATCATTGCCTGGGAGCGCGACAGCGCCGCGACGATGGCTGCGGCGCCGGCATCCTGGTTGATCCGGGTCTTGAGCGTGTTGCGTCCGAACATTTGTTTCCCCTACGGAATATTCTCAGTACGCGCCGGCCATCCTTAATGACTGTAAAAGATTCAAAAGACCGATTAGAGCCGCCGAACGGTTGAGGAAACCAGCTCTTGCCCACCGCTGCGGAACCTCGCCAGTCTGGCGTCAGCAGGAGGATATTATGAACGATCGCGTCACCATCGACATCCAGGACGGCGTCGCCGACGTGCGCCTGGTCCGCACCGACAAGATGAACGCCCTGGACGACGCCATGTTCTCGGCCCTGATCGCGGCCGGAGAGCGGCTGAAGACCGAGAAGGGCGTACGGGCCGTGGTGCTGTCGGGGGAGGGCAAGGCCTTCTGCGCCGGGCTGGACATGGGCAACTTCGGCAAGATGGCCTCGGGCGAGCGGGGCAATGGCGGCGGCGGGCTGGTCGACAGCCCCCGAACCGAGAGCGGCGCCAACCGGGCCCAGAACGCGGCCATGGTCTGGCGTGACATCCCCGTGCCGGTGATCGCCGCCGTCCATGGCGTGGCGCTGGGCGGCGGGTTCCAGCTGACCCTGGGCGCCGATATGCGGTTCGTGGCGCCGGATACGAAGATGGCGGTGCTGGAGATCAAATGGGGCCTGGTGCCCGACATGGCCGGGATCGCCCTGCTGCGCGGCCTGATCCGGGACGATGTGGCGCGGGACCTGACCTATACGGGGCGTATCTTCAGCGGCGAGGAAGCCTTCACCCTCGGCATCGCCACCCGCGTCTGCGCTGATCCCCGCGCCGAGGCGCTGGCCACGGCGCGGGAAATCGCGACGAAGAATCCGGCCGCCATTCGCGCTAACAAGCGGCTGCTCAACCTGATGGCCGACGGCGACCAGCACGCCATCCTGCTGGCCGAAAGCGTCGAGCAGACGGCCCTGATCGGCTCGCGCGGCAACATCGAGGCGGTGATGGCCAATATGGAGAAGCGGGCGCCCGTCTTCGAGGACTAGCCCTCAGGCCGCGACACCGGCTAAGCGTTGGCGGTCTCATGCGCACCTCCGAGATCCGCACCGCCGCCCTTGCCATCGCCCCGACCCTGTCGGCGGCGGCCGCCCTGTTCGGCGGCTTCCTGCTGCTGGCCTCCGGGGCGACGCCGACGGATCCGGAGCGCCTCAGCTTCCTGCTGCGGTTGAGCGAGCCGGCGATCATCGACGCCAGCCACTTCGCCTCCTCGCTGTTGGGCCTGTTCCTCATCCTGCTGGCCTTTGGCCTCAGGGCGCGGCTGGGCGCGGCCTGGGCGGCGACGGTGGCCTGCCTGCTGGTCTCGGCGGCGCTGGCCCCGCTCAAGGGGGTCAATCTAGAGGAGACCGGCATCCTGGTCGTGCTGCTGCTGGTGGTCGCGCCGTTCCGGGCCGCCTTCCCCCGCACGGCCCGGCTGACGCGGATGGAGATCACCCCCGGCTGGCTGCTCTCGGCCGCCGCCGCCGTCGGCGGGGCAGGCCTTCTGGGCTGGTGGTCGTTCAGCAACGCCGACTACGGCGATCGCCAGGTCTGGCGGATGATGTTCGATGGCGATGTCACCCGCGCCATCCGCAGCTCGATCGGGGCAGGGGTCCTGTTGCTGGCGGTCGGGGTCTGGCGCCTGTTCGCGACGCCTGCCACCCCCGCCGTGGCCGGCGAGGACGACCCGGACTTCGCCCGCGTCCGCGCCATCCTGGCGAGCGCCGAGAGCGCCGAGCCGGAGTCCAACCTGGCCCTGCTGGGCGACAAGCGGTTCCTGTTCTCGGCCAGTGGCGAGACCTTCCTGATGTTCGGTGTGCGCGGGCGCAGCTGGGTGTCGATGGGACCGCCGGTCGGGCGTCGGGACGAGCACCTGGAGCTGTTCTGGCGCTTCCGCGAGATGGCCGACGCCCACGCCGCGCGGCCGTGCGCCTATGGCCTGGAGCCTGAGGACCTGGCGGATGTGGTCGAGCTGGGGTTCTTCATCCAGAAGACCGGCGAAAGCGCCCGGGTGCCTTTGGCCGATTTCTCGCTGGCTGGCCGACGCCGTGAGGTCCTGCGCCGCAACTGGCGCAAGGCCGGCGAAGCGGGCGCGAGCTTCGAGGTGGTGCCGCCGGGGACCGCGCCGATGGAGCCGCTGCAGAGCATCTCCGACGCCTGGCTGGCCGATCACGCGGGCGGCGAGAAGGCCTTCAGCCTGGGCGGGTTCATTCCGCGCTACGTGGAGGAGTTTCCGGTGGCTCTGGTGCGGGTCGAGGGCGAGATCGTCGCCTTCGCAACCCTCTGGCCGACCGCGAGCAAGTCCAGCCTGTCCATGGACCTGATGCGCTATGGGCCCGAGGCGCCCAAGAACATCATGGATTTCCTGTTCGTCGAGCTGATGACCTGGGGCCGCGAGCAGGGCTATCTGGCCTTCGATTTTGGCGTCGCGCCCCTGGCCGGTCTGGAGGATCGCCCGTTGGCCCCCATCCTCAGCCGGGTCGGCCGGCTGCTCTTCGAGCGGGGCGAGGACTTCTACAATTTCCGCGGCGTGCGGCGGTACAAGGACAAGTACGACCCGCTCTGGCGGCCCCGCTACATGGCCTGCCCGCACAAATGGCAGGTGCCGTTCCTGCTGGCCGACATCGGGCTTCTGACCTCTGGCGGCATGGCTGGGGTGATGGGGCGGTCGAGAAACGCGCTCTAGCGGGTGACGACAAGGCCCAGCAAGGCCGCCAGATGGACGCCGGTCAGAGCCGTGCCGGCGGCGAAGCAGATCATCAGCGGCCGCCAAGGGATCATCCGCGGCCCTTTCACAAAATTCGGCGGAAGCGACCCGCGCCAGCCCGCGAACAGCGTCAGGGCCGCCAGGCTGGCCAACATGATCAGGGTCACGCTCATCGTCATGGGACCCCAGATGGAAGGCGCCGTTGGCTGACACAAGGGGGCCGCGATGTTTCAGCGCGGCAGGGGGATTGCGGGCCACAGGATGGCGCCTGGAAAGGTCTTGTTAACCACGTTGAGCGCGAAGGTAGACCCCGAAACGGGTGACGCGTCCATCCGTCCACAGGATATCGAGGCCAACGCTAGATATAGCGTTAACCTCGCGTTTACACACAACAGATCGCTGGCTAGCGTTCGAACCTAAGTGCCGGGAGAACGATTCGATGACGGCGGGGGCGCCCTGGAGCGTTAAGGGTATCGACCCCAAGGCGAGGGAGATCGCGAAGGATCTCGCGCGCCGCTCCGGCATGACTCTGGGCGAGTGGCTGAACCACATGATCGTCGAGGGCGATGCGCCGTCGACTGAGCCGGAAGCCGCCGATCCCTCCATCATTCCCCATCCGCGTGCCGATGCTCCGGCCCGCCTGGAAGCCGTGCATCATCCCGCCGACGAGGTCGGCAAAGTGACCGACGCCATCGAACGGCTGACCAGCCGCATTGAGGCGGCCGAGCAGCGCTCGACCCTGGCCATCACGGGCATCGACCAGTCGGTGCGCGGCGCCCTCAGCCGCCTGGAAGGCGCCGAGCGCGAACAGATTTCCGTGGCCGCCCGGTTCGAGGGCGCGGTCGAC
>JANPKF010000765.1:0-1590 GCA_031425895.1 Caulobacteraceae bacterium
CGGCCTTTACCGGCACGGTCGGGATCAAGCCGACCTACGGACGTTGCTCGCGCTGGGGCGTGGTGGCGTTCGCGTCGTCGCTCGACCAGGCCGGGCCGATCGCCAAGACGGTCGAGGATGCCGCCATCCTGCTGACCTCCATGGCCGGGCATGACGCCAAGGACAGCACCAGCCTGGACGTCGAAACCCCTGATTTTGCTAGCTTTGTTGGCAAGTCGGTCAAGGGCCTGCGGGTCGGGGTGCCGAGGGAATACCGGGTCGACGGCATGCCGGCCGAGATCGAGAAGCTTTGGGAAGACGGTATCGCCTGGCTGCGCGAGGCCGGCTGCGAGATCGTCGAGGTGTCGCTGCCGCACACCAAATACGCCCTGCCGGCCTATTACATCGTGGCCCCGGCCGAGGCGTCCTCGAACCTCGCCCGCTATGACGGCATGCGCTACGGCTTCCGGGCCGAGGGCAGGAACCTCACCGAAATCTACGAGAACACCCGGGCGCAAGGCTTTGGCGCGGAAGTGAAAAGGCGGCTGCTGATCGGCACCTATGTGCTGAGCGCCGGCTATTACGACGCCTACTACCTGAAGGCCCTGAGGGTGCGTCGCCGCATCGCCGAGGATTTCGACCGGGCCTGGGAACAGTGCGACGTGCTGTTGACCCCGACGGCGCCGTCGGCGGCCTTTGCGCTGGGCGAGCGAAACGCCGATCCCATCGCCATGTATCTGAATGACGTCTTCACGGTGACGACCAACCTGGCCGGCTTGCCGTCGATCAGTGTGCCGGCGGGTCTGGATGCGCAAGGGCTGCCGCTCGGGCTGCAGTTGATCGGGCGGGCGCTGGACGAGGGGACGGTGTTCTCGGTCGCCGGCGCGATCGAGAAGGCGGCCGGGTTCAAGTCCAAGGCGGAGAAGTGGTGGTGAAACGCCATCCCTCCCCTTTATGGGGAGGGACAGGCGGCGTAGCCGCCAGGGTGGGGAAGTGATGGGCCTCCACCAACGAAAAGGGGATTGCACTCGCATTCCCCACCCGGCCCCTTCGGGGCCACCCACCCCATAAAGGGGAGGGAGGAAGGTGAGCGATGTCGAACGTTGAGAAGTCCGAACTGATCAAGGGTCGCACCGGCGACTGGGAAATCGTCATGGGTCTGGAGATCCACGCCCAGGTGGCGTCGAACTCCAAGCTGTTCAGCGGGGCGGCCGTGGGCTTTGGCGCCGGGCCGAACGAGCAGGTCTCGCTCGTCGATGCGGCCTTCCCGGGCATGCTGCCGGTGCTGAACAGGCACTGCGTCGAACAGGCGGTGCGGACGGGTCTGGGCCTCAACGCCCAGATCAATCTGAAGAGCCGGTTCGACCGCAAGAACTACTTCTATCCCGATCTGCCGCAGGGCTATCAGATCAGCCAGTTCGAGCATCCGATCGTCGGCGAGGGCGAGGTTCTGGTCGAGCGCGACGACGGCACGACCTTCACCGTCGGCATCGAGCGGTTGCACCTGGAGCAGGACGCCGGCAAGTCGATCCATGACCTCGATCCGAACGCCACCTTCATCGACCTGAACCGGTCGGGCACCGCGCTGATGGAGATCGTCTCGCGGCCGCA
>JANPKF010000766.1:0-2254 GCA_031425895.1 Caulobacteraceae bacterium
ACCGTAGGGCGGCGGCCTGACGCGACAACATCAGGCCGAAGACGGCCAGCGCGGGCAGCATCAGGGGGCCCAGCCCGCCCAGCCAGCCGGCGGCGAGAATGAGGACGAAGCAGGCGACATAGAAGCCGATGACACCGCGCGTCGTGTGCTCGCCCAGCGCCCGGGCGGAGGATTTGACCCCGGCCAGGGCGTCGTCCTCGAGGTCCTGGACGGCGTAGATGGTGTCGTAGCCGAGGGTCCAGAAGATCAGGCCGGCGTAGAGGACGACAGCGGGCCAGGGGTCCAGCGGCCGGGCGAGGGGCTCGGGGCTCAGGCCGATGAGGCTGAGCAGGGTCGGGCCGCCGAGCGCCGCGGCGAAGCCGAGCGGGGCGCCCCAGTTGAAGGTCAGGCCGAGCCAGGCCTGCGGCCACCAGGTGATCCGCTTCATGAAGGGGTAGGCGGCGACCAGGGCCAGGGAGGCGACGCCGAGACCGACGGCCCAGAGGTTCATGGTCAGCAGGATGAACAGGCTGACCAGACTGCAGCCGATCAGGAAGGCCCAGGCCTGTTTGACGCTGATCTGGCCGGCCGGGATGGGACGCAGGGCCGTGCGGGCGACCTGGGCGTCGAAGTCGCGATCGACGATGTCGTTGAAGGCGCAGCCGGCGGCCCGCATCAGGGCGGCGCCGATGAAGAACTGGACCAGCAGGACGGGGTCCGGCCAGCGGCCCTGCATCGAGGCGGCGAGGGCGATGCCCATCCAGCCGGGCAGCATCAGCAGCCAGATGCCGGCCGGCCGGTCGAAGCGGCCGAGCTTGAGCCATGGCCGGAGCGATGCCGGCGCATGGCGGTCGACCCAGTTGGTCGGTGCGGCGTCTGGCAGGACGTGAGTCATGGTCTCAGGGTTCATTGTTCCGGAGAAACTGGCAATCTGCGGCGGGAAATTTTGAAGAAAGCGCGGCTTTTCAGAGGGTTAGACTGACCTCGCGGTCGGGGCGAGATCAGGGTGCGGTAAGGGCGCCGTCAGGGTGGGGTCAGAGCGGGCTACGGGCATGGTCAGGGCGGGCTCAGGGGGCGGTGGAGCAGGCGCGGGCCCGTCCGCCCGGCGGCGTTATCGAAGCGGCGACTATTATACCCTGGAGGGGGCTTTCAAGCCGTCCATCACGACATCGAGCAGGCGCCGGGCGCTGTCGGCCCAGCCGGGCTCGCCGACCCCGGAGAAGAAGCCGCTCATCAACCGCTTGAGATCGGCGGCGTCGATATCGGGACGGATGTCGCCGGCCTCGCGGGCGGCGGCGACCAGGGTGTCGAGGGAGCCGGTGATCAACTGTCCGGAGACGGCGTAGAGATCGTCGATCGGGCCGGCCAGGGCGGCGACGATCAGCTTCTTGGTCGCCACATAGTCGACCAGCAGATGCATCCAGTGGCGCAGGGCGTCCCCGGGCGGGTGCCGGCCAAGCAGCGGCTCCACCGTGGCGGCCAGGGCCTCGACCTCACGGCGATAGACGGCGGCGACCAGGGCGTCGCGGGTCGGAAAGTGGCGATAAAGCGTGCCGATGCCGACCTCGGCCCGGCGGGCGATGTCTTCCAGAGAGATCTCGGGGCCGACCGACTCGAAACCGGCGCGGGCCTCGTCCAGCAGGCGCTCGCGGTTGCGCAGGCTGTCGGCGCGGGGTTTGCGGGCGGTTTGCACGGACACGAAACAGAGGCCTTGATAAACGGAGGATGCCTCCGTATATCAAGCGGAGACTTCCTCCGTTTAACGGCGCGGCCATCGGTTGGCAATGCGCGGAGGGGTCGGGAGAGCTGACAATGAGCAAGACTTTCGGAGCGACCTCCACCACCGACGACGTGCTGGACGGCGTCGACCTGTCCGGCAAACGCATCCTGGTGACTGGCGTCTCGGCCGGGCTGGGCGTCGAGACGGCCCGCGTCCTGGCCGCGCATGGCGCGACCGTGGTCGGAGCGGCCCGCGACCTGACGAAGGCGCAGGCCGCCACCCAGGTGGTCCGCGACCAGGCCGCGGGCGGCGGCTCGCTGGAGCTGATCGAGCTGGACCTGGCCTCGCTGAAGAGCGTCCGCGCCGCCGCTGACAAGTTGGTCGCCGAGGGCAAGCCCTTCGACGTGGTGATCAACAATGCCGGGGTCATGGCCTGTCCCAAAAGCGAGACCGCCGATGGCTTCGAGACCCAGTTCGGCACCAATCACCTGGGCCATTTCGTCTTCACCAACCGGATCGCTTCGCTGATCAAGCCCGGCGGGCGGCTGGTCAGCC
>JANPKF010000767.1:0-4629 GCA_031425895.1 Caulobacteraceae bacterium
TGTAGACGGCATAGTTGCCGGTGTCGTTCAACGGGATGCCGTCGAAGGTCAGCGAGATGCGGTTGCCGTCGAAGCCGCGGATACGCAGGTTACCACCCGAGGAACCGTAGGGGTCGCTGTTGGTGAAGTTCAGGCCGGGGGTGAGGTTCAGGCTCTGGATGATCGTCTGGCCCGAGGCCTGGGTGGAGATGAACTCCTGGTCGATCGAAGCTTTGGCCTTCGGCGCGGTTTCAGCGGTGATGACGCCGTCGATGTTCGGCTGACCGGCGGTCGCGACGATGACGATCTCTTCGACTTCGGTGGTGCCGGTGGATTGCGCGAAGGCGCCGGTGGCAAACAGGCTGCCGACCAGAGCCGTCGTCGCCACGATGGCGAGTTTGTAGTTTCTCATTAGGTATCCCCTGTCATCCCGACGAGCGCCCGATTTTGAACACTCGATGGCGGATTAGGCCGCCCAATTAGCGCCCGATTGCAAAGCTTTGGTGACCGTGCACATGCCTCGTCACCACGGGAGCACCTTGTAACCACGGACTTTTCCGGCACAAGCGGCCGTTAAGACTTTGGGACCGAATTGAGACGCCTTGTCGCAACTTTGCGACACCCCCGTGCGCGGGATGCCCTATAGGGGGCTGAATTCGCCCTCAATCCGAGCAGGATAAGGGGCCCGAGACGATTCACGGGGAGCGGAGCTTGAGCGCCACACAGCAGGATCAGGGGCGTCAGGCCTATGTCGAGGCGAGTCGGCCGTGGCGGTTCGCGCTGGCCGCGACGGTCCTGTTGACCGGCCTGCGTCTTTTCGCCCTCTTCGCCACGCCACTTGAGCTGTACCCGGACGAAGCCCAGTACTGGCTGTGGTCGAGAAGCCTCGATCTGGGATATTTTTCGAAGCCGCCGATGATCGCCTGGGTGATCCACCTGACCACGGCGATCGGCGGCGATGCCGAGCCCTGGGTGCGGATCGCCGCGCCGCTGTTCCATGCGGTGACGGGCCTGACCCTGTTCGCCGTCGGACGACGCCTTTACGGGCCCTGGGCCGGAGTGCTGGCGCTGCTGACCTACCAGCTGATGCCCGGGGTCGCGGTCGCCAACGTCACCATGACCACCGACACCCCGCTGCTCTGCTTCCTGAGCATCGCCCTGCTGGCCTATGTCGACCTGCCGACGGCCAAGCGGCCGCTGTTCACGGCGGCGGGTCTTGGGGCGGCGCTGGGGCTGGCCATGCTGTCGAAATATGCCGCCATCTATGCGGTGATCGGCATAATCCTGCATCTGATCGTCTCGCGTCAGGCCCGGACCATCTGGCGTCCGGCCACCGCTCTGGTCGCGGCGGGCGTATTCGCCCTGGTCATCGCCCCGAACCTGATCTGGAACGTCCTCAACGGTTTCGAGACCGTGCAGCACACGGCCGCCAACGCCGACCTGGGCTCGGGCATCGGTTTCAATGTGGGCGGCTTCCTGCAACGGGTGGTTTTCGAACAGTTCGGCGTCTTCGGCCTGGCCTTCGGGGTGCTGATCGCGGCCTGGGTGCTGGCGGCGCGCCGACGGCTGACGGACGAGGATATCCTGCTGGTCTGCTGGACCATCCCGCCCTTCGTGGTGGTCGGGATCCAGGCGCTGCTGACCCGGGCCAACGCCAACTGGGCCGCCGCCGCCTACATCCCCGCCGCCGTGTTGGTCGGAGGTCTGGTGGTGCGCTGGTGGCCGAGCCTGTGGACCCGTATCGGCGTCGGCGTCACCCTGGTCGTTCAAGGCCTGGTCGTCGGCTTCCTGGTCCTGGCCATCGCCAGTCCGGCCATCGCCGACGCCGTCGGTCGCTCCAACGACATCAAGCGGATGCGTGGCTGGAAGGACGTGGTCGACGCCACCGTGCAGCGGGCCCAGGTCGAACAGGCGGACCAGGGACTGACCGCCGTAGCCGTCGACAGCCGCTTCCTGTTCAACGCCATGGCCTATTACGGCCGCGACTATTTCGGAAAGCCGGGCGCGCCGCCCCTGACCATCTGGCTTCGCCGCGACAAAGCCGGCAACCAGGCCGAGGCGCGCCATCCCCTGACCCCGGCGCAGGGCGGGCGGGTGCTGGCCGTAGTCGAGGACGAGGTGCGCCGCGACGCCGACGGCGTGGCCAAGATGGCCCCGCGGATCGCCTTGGTGCAGGGCGACTTCGCCCGTAGTGAGCTGGTCGGCTCGTTCCGCGCCGGACTGGACCGCAAGCGGGTCCGCCGCGCCGCCTTCGTGCTCGGCGAGGACTACCGGCCCAGGCCCAAGCCTTGAGGACAGCGGGGACACATTGAATTGCCCTGCGGCAATTCAATGTGTCGCCCATTTCCTTCCTAGAGCCGGGCGATACGAAAGGCGAAGGGACCGCCCTCTTCGCTGGACAACAGCGTCTCGCCCTCAGTCCAGGCCGGGTCGATCGGCGCCGGGCCGTCGCCCAGGTTGAAGACGCAGAGCAGTCGCTCGCCCTCCCCTGCCCGCTCGAACACCGCCATCGGGGCCGGCGCGTCGCGGAAGACGATGTCGCCCAGCCGCAGGGCGGGATGGGCCTTGCGCAGGCCGATCAGCGCCCGTGACAGCGCCAGCGCAGAGCCCGGATCGGCATCCTGTTCGGCGACGGTGAGGCTTGCATGCTCCGGCGCGGCGGGCAGCCAGGGACTGCCGGTGGTGAAGCCCAGCGCAGGGCCCGGGCTCCAGGGCATGGGCGTGCGGCAACCGTCGCGGCCCTTGTGGGCGGGCCAATAGAGGTCGCCGACCGGATCGCGCAGCTGGTCACGGGTCAGGTCGGCTTCGGGCAGGCCGAGCACCTCGCCCAGAAACATCAGGATCGAGCCGCGCAGAGTCAGCAGCAGGGCCAGCATGACCTTGGCCACCGCCGGAGAGCCGTCGCCGAAGCGGCTGGGGGTGCGCGGCACGTCGTGGTTGGAGAAGGTGATGCAGGGCCAGTGGCGCGGGTGCTCCTCCAGCATCTCCATATGCTGGCGGATGAAGTCCGGCCCCATGCGGCGCGCCAGCAGCAGGGGGAAGCTGTAGCCGGCATGCAGGCCCTCGTCCGGCGCCGCGAAGCCGCCGCAGCGGTCGGCTTCCTCGGAGAACTCGCCGAACACGAAGCGGTCCGGATGCCGATCGACGGTCAGGCGGACGTCGTTCAGCGCCTCGATGTTCTCCACCAGATTGGAATCGTTGAAGTGGCGCTGGAAGTTGGCGGCGGCGGACCAGCGCAGCGCCGTGTCGCTGTCGTCGACCGGATTGTCGGTCAGGGCCGGGTCATGGAGATAGGCGTTGGCGACATCGAGCCGGAAGCCGTCGACGCCCTTGCTGAGCCAGAAGTCGAGGACCTCGAGGGCCGCCTGCCGCGCGTCCGGGTGACGCCAGTTGAGCTTGGGCTGCTGGCGCAGGAACTTGTGATGGTAGGCGCGTCGGCGCAGCGGCTGGTAGGCCCAGGCCGGGCCGCCGAAGGCGCTGAGCCAGTTGTTGGGGGCCGTGCCGTCGTCCTTCAGCGGCGCCCAGACATACCAGCCTTCCTTGTCGCCCCCCTTGAGGGCGTCATGGAACCAGCTGTGCTCATCACTGGTGTGCGCCAGGACCTCGTCGAGCAGAAGCTTCATGCCCCGCGCATGGGCCCCGTCGATGACCGCCTGCAGGTCGTCCATCGAGCCATAGTCGGGGTGGACGTCGTGATAGTCGCTGACGTCATAGCCCCAGTCGCGGTTGGGCGAGGGGTGGACGGGGCTCAGCCAGATGGCGTCCACACCGAGCGACTGGATGTAGTCGAGCTTGGCCAGCACGCCCGGCAGGTCGCCATGGCCGTCGCCGTCGCTGTCGAAGAAGCTGCGGACATAGATGTGATAGACGGTCGCGCCGCGCCACCAGGGGGTCTGTTCGGTCATGGCGGCAGCGTAGGCTGTGAGGCGTGAGGCGGGAAGGCTGTGCGTGCTTCGACAGGCGGCCTGCAGCCGCTGCTCAGCATGACGAACTCTGTGAATGCGCACCGATGGTCGTCATCCTGAGCAGCCTGTCGCAGACAGGCGTGTCGAAGGACGCACTACGCCAGCCAGACCATCATCCGCGTCGCCGCTTCCTCGCCCCGCGCGATGGAGTGCTTCCGCTGCACCTCGCCGGTGTAGAGGAACCCCGCCTTGCAAAGGACCGTGCCAGAGGCGGGGTTGTCGCTGAAGTGGCCGGCGACGACGTATCGCTTCTTCCACTCCCGCCTGGCCCAGCTGAGCGCGCCCTGCAGGGCCTCGGAGGCGAAGCCCCTGCCCCACCAGTTGCGACCGACCCAATAGCCGACTTCCAGCGGCTGTCCCGGCGGGGTGAACAGGCCGAGGCCGCCGATGACGCCTTCATCGTCATGCTCGAGCAGGAAGTTGTGATCCGTCGCCGGGTCGTTGGCCTGCGCCTTTTCGATGTATTCGAGCGCGTCCGACAGGCCGTAGGGGTGCGGCACCCGGCTGGTCATCCGGGCAATGTCGTAGTCGGCCATCAGGGCGGCCAAGCGCGCCTCGTCGCCGGGGGCCGGCGCCCGCAGGGTCAGCCGGCGGGTCTCGATCCTGGGGGTCTGTTCGATCAGACACATCGTTTTGCCTCCCGGTCCCTCTGGCGGGGACCCTGAAACGAAAGAAGGGAGTCCGG
>JANPKF010000768.1:0-2553 GCA_031425895.1 Caulobacteraceae bacterium
TGCCTATTCGGCCGAGAGCTGGAAGTACCTTGAGACCGACGATGGCGAACAGGTGGGCGTGTTTGAGGACGGCGACGACTACGTCCTGTTCTGGGATGGCAGCGCCTACACCGTTTCCTTGTCTTACAGCGCGGATGCGGCAGCCGGCGCCGCCTCCGACGGCTCCATCCTCTCCCCCATGCCCGGCAAGGTCGTCTCCGTCTCGGTCAAGGCCGGCGACACGGTGACCAAGGGCCAGACCCTGCTGGTCCTCGAGGCCATGAAGATGGAGCACGCCCTGACCGCCCCCTTCGACGGCGTCGTCGCCGAACTGACCGCTGTCGCCGGCGGCCAGGTCAGCGAAGGGGTGGTGCTGGCGAAGCTGGAGGCCTAGGGCCAATCGGCATTCAGTTTCTAACCCAAAACTCCGCTCATCCCGGCGAATGCCGGGACCCAGTTCGTAGGGCTCCACTGGCCAGGACTCGTGCCCTTAGGCACGGCGCGGTCCTCCTTTCGGCTATCACAACCGTGCCCAAGGGCACGTAAGCCTGCCATCGAGATCACGCGGCTGGGTCCCGGCATTCGCCGGGATGAGCGGTTTAGAAATGAGCTGAATGTCGAAAAGCCCTAGGGGACATGTACCCCGCGGCTCTGTCGTTTCAGGCGGCCCGCTGACCTTTCCCGGGGTACGTGTCCCCGTTTCCGGCGCCGTGAAGAGGGGACACGTACCCCGGGGCCAAGCCTGCGCTCTGCCGGCAAGGTTCGCGCGGCGGGGTACATGTCCCCTTACCGAGCCGCCTCGCCGGAGCCGCCACCGAGGCCGCCAATGGCCTTTCCGACCAGGCCGGCGGCGTCCGGCGCCTTCAGGCCGTCCGCGCCCGGGACGATACAGCGCTGCTTGCCTTCGGCGCCCTCGATGCGCGGCGTGATCGACTGCACGGTCGATCCGTCAGCCGCGTAGGTCGCCAGATACTGGCAGCCGGTGGCGACGTCAGTCAGCACGAACAGGTTGGGCTGGGCCGTCGCGGCCCGGTTGAAGCGCGCGCTCAGGGCGCTGTTGCGAACCGCGCCGGCCGGATCCCGCACCGCTTCCTCGGCCAGCGCCGCGCCTTCGCTGAGTTGTTCGCTGGCCTGACGAGCCGTCGCCGCGGCGTTCTCGACCTTCTGCAGGGCGGCCGCCGCGTCTTCACCACAGGCGGCGAGGAGGAGGGTGGAGGCGGCGAGGCCGGCCGTCAGCAGGCCGGTTCGGATCGGGTGTTTCAACGGCTTCATCCCCGGGCCAGTCGATACGACGACGAACGATCCCGCGGCCCATGCCGGGATCGGCGTCGTCGGTCTCGCCAGTCCGGATCCACTGATCCGCCGCCATCGCCAGGGCCTGAGAGGCCGGTACTGGTGACGATGGCCCCGCTGAACGCGCGGGCGGCTACTCCCCGAAGGTTGCCGGGCATGTAGGAAGCCGCCGCCCGCTTGCAAACCCCCGCACCTGCAATTCCCCAACATGAATATGTCTAGACATATTGTTTTTGCATCATTTTCAGGCGCCGATCGTGCTGCGCGACCCGTAGGTCTCGCGGGGCTCTTTTCGACCTACATTCGCAGGACGCCGACCTACAGTCCGGGCTACACGCCGGGCTACTTTCCCGGCGCTTCGACCCACGCCAAAGGCACGCGAAGACAACGCACTAGCCGATCCGGCCTGCGGTATACTGGTCTGGCGCTTCGATAGCGCTTCCATCCGTAGCCCAAGGGCTTAAATCCCGCCCCATGCCGCTCCACATCATCAAGCTCTGCGTCGGCGTCGAGAGCCTTCAGGACCTCCGCGACTGGCGCGCCCAGCGCGCGGCCCAGGGTTTTCCGTCATACTGTCCGACCCGCATGGCCCCCAAACGCGCCGCCGAGATTCTCGACGGCGGTTCGCTCTACTGGGTGATCAAGGGCAGCATCCTGGCCCGCCAGACGATTACCGAGATCCAGACCGGCCTGCCGGGCCAGCAACCGGTGCGCTTCATGCTGGCTCCCGACCTCATCGAGACCGCCCCCCAGCCGCGCCGCCCCTTCCAGGGCTGGCGCTACCTCGACCCCTCGGACGCCCCGCCGGACCTCTCGACCGGGGCAGGGGAGGCGATGGACCAGGAACTGGCAAGGCAGCTTCGCGAGCTGGGGGCCTGGTGATTTTCACCGTCATCCCGGCCGTACCCCGGCGAAAGCCGGGGGGAGAGCCGGGACCCAGGGGCCGCCTCACCGTGGTCGGCGGCTGCGATATCCGGGCCTGTCACCCCCTGGGTCCCGGGTCGGCCTGCGGCCGCCCGGGATGACGAGTGTTTTAAACCGCCCAGTTGTCGATCAACCGCGTCCGACCCAGCCAAGCCGCCACGAACAACCGCGCCCCGGCCCCGACCGCCCCCGGCCCCAGCCGCTCCATGGTCTCCCCGTCATGCGCCTGCACATAGTCGACCGGCCCGAACCCCGCCGCCGCCAGCCGGGCCACCGCCGCCGCCTCGACCTCGCCGGCAGCCGCCCCGCCACGCAAGGCCTCGACCGCCTCCGCCATCACCGCCGGCACAACCGCCG
>JANPKF010000769.1:0-4039 GCA_031425895.1 Caulobacteraceae bacterium
ACCAGCAGCCGCTGATCAGCGCCGGCCTCGGCGTCGGGGTCGATGTCGCCAAGGTGGTCCTGGCCAGCGACAAGTTCCTGCAGAGCGCCGCCCTCAAGGCCACGGCCAGCGCCGGCTCCTCCGGCGTCATCGCCGATATGCTGGACCGCACCCAGGCCGAGTTTGGCGATCCCTCGACGGGGTCGAGCTTCTTCACCCGGCTGGACAACATCTATTCGGCTTTCTCGGCCGCCGTCGACGATCCCAACTCCACGGTGCGCCGCGGCACGGCGGTCAACCAGATCAGCGACTTCCTCACCGAGTCCGGCCGCATCTCGACCCAAGTCAAGAGCCTGCAGGACGAGGTCGACAGCCGCATCCAGGCCAAGGTCGAGCGGGTCAACCAGCTGCTGGCCGAAATCGACGGCCTCAACGCTGACATCACCCGCAGCACGGTGATCAGCGGCGACGCCACCGGGTCCGAGAACCTGCAGATCCAGCGCATCAACGAGCTGTCCGCGCTGATCGACGTCAACATCCAGTCGCGCGCCCAGGGCGGCGTTGTGGTACGGGCCTCCGACGGCCTGCCGCTGGCCGGCCAGGGCGGCGCGGCCACGTTGGGCTTCGTGCGCACGGCGGGCGTGGCCGGCGAGATCAATGTCACCATGGCCGGCGCCTCCGGCCCGACCTCGATGCGGGCCCGGCTGACCGGCGGCGAGATCGCGGGCCTTCTGCAACTGCGCGACACCGACCTGCCGGCCATCAGCGCCGAGCTGGGCGAATTCGTCTCGCGCGCGGTGGATGAACTGAACCGCGCCCACAACGCCTCGGCCAGCGTGCCGCCGCCGACCACGATGACCGGCCGCAACACCGGGCTGGACCTGCCGACGGCGCTCGGCGGCTTTACCGGCAAGACCTCGCTGGCGGTGGTCTCGGCGACCGGGACCCTGCAGCGCCAGATCGACATCGACTTCACCGCCGGCACGATGAGCGTCGATGGCGGCGCGGCGACGTCTTTCACCCCGGCCAGTTTCCTGACCAACCTGAACAGCGCCATGGGCGCCTTCGGATCGGCCAGCTTCACCGACGGGGCGCTCAAGCTTTCTGCGACCGGGAGCAATGGCCTGGCCTTTGCCCAGGACGCGACGACGCCCTCGGCCAAGACCGGAAAGAGCTTCTCCCACTTCTTCGGGCTCAACGACCTGGTCACCTCGTCCGGCTTCTCCAACTATGAGACCGGACTGCGGACGACGGACGCGCACGGCTTCACGGCCGGCGACGAGATCACCCTGCGCATCGCCACCGCCGACGGAGCCCGCATCCGCGACATCAAGGTCGCCGTGCCGGCCGGCGGCACGATGCAGGACCTGCTCAATTCGCTGAACGACACCACCACGGGCGTCGGCACCTATGGCCAGTTCGGTCTCGACGCCAACGGCCAGATGAGCTTTGCCCCCGGAGCCGCCGGCTACAAGATGACCGTGGTCAGCGACAACACCGAACGGGGTACGGGCGGCCCCTCGATCACCGAACTGTTCGGCGTCGGCGAGGCCCAGCGCGGCGGCCGGGCCGAACGCTACACCCTGCGCAGCGACATCAAGGCCAACTCCGCCAAACTGGGCCTGGCCACGCTGGATCTGGCCCAGGCGGCCTCGGGCAATCCGGTGTTGTCGGCCGGCGATGGCCGCGGAGCGCTGCTGCTGGCCCAGTCGGGCTCGGTCAACAGCCGCTTCGACGCCGTCGGCACCCTGAGCAGCGTCTCGATGAGCGTCACCCGTTACGGCGCCGAACTGGCCGGCTCCATCGGCCGGCGGGCGGACTCGGCGGCCTCCAGGCAGGAAAGCGCCCAGGCGGTGGCCGAGGAAGCCTCGGCGCGGCGGGCCTCGGTCGAAGGCGTCAACCTTGATGAGGAGCTGATCGCCATGACCACCTACCAGCAGGCGTTCAACGCCTCGGCCCGGATCGTCCAGGCCAGCAAGGACCTCTATGACATCCTCCTCGGCATGGTGAACTGATCATGAGCCGCGTCTCCACGAGCCACAGCTACTCCGTCGTCCTGCGTGACCTGATGCGGGCGACCAACAGCCAGGAACAGGCCCAGGGACAGGTGTCCAGCGGCCGTCTCGGCGACAGCCTGCGCGCCTTCGCGCCGCAGGTCGAACAGCTTATCGCCGCCAACTCGGTGAAGGCCCGGGTGGAGGGCTACCTCGAACAGGGGAAGCTGATCACCTCCCGCCTGGAGGCGCAAGACCTGGCCCTGCGCTCCACCGCCGACTCCGCCGACGCGGCCCGCAACACACTGGCCGAGGCGCTGGCCAGCGACCGGGGCGACGCCATCATGGGCGAGCTGCAGGGTCACTTCCTCACCGCCGCCGAGTCGCTGAACACCCAGCAGGGCGGCCGCTACCTGTTCGCCGGCGCCCAGGTGAACACCCGTCCGGTCGACACCACACGCCTGTCCGACCTGACCGCCGCCCCGGCCATCGCTGACCTGTTCCTCAATGACCAGCTGAAGCCCGTCAGCCGGCTGGACGACAACATCACCATCGAGAGCGGCTTCCTGGCGGACGCCGAGGGGACCGACCTGTTCGAGGCCTTCAAGGAGGTGCAGGCCTACGTCGAGGCCAACGGCGCCTTCTCCTCGCCGCTGAGCACGGCCCAGAAGACCTTTCTCGAAGGCATGCTTCCCAAGTTCGACGCCGCCAACAAGGCGCTCACCGACAGCGCTGCCCTGAACGGCGCCAACCAGGTGCGGGTCGAGAACAGCCTGACCCAGCACGACGACCGAGTCACCCTGCTGAAGGGCGAGATTTCCGATATCTCCGAAGTCGACATGGCGGAGGCCATCAGCCGACTGGAACAGGCCCAGACGGCCCTGCAGGCCTCGGCCCAGGTGTTCGCCACCCTGAGGGGCAGCTCACTCCTGGAGCTCTTGAGGACCTGATCGCGATGACGGCCAGCGCGTCTTGCTGACCGTCATCGCTTCCGCGGCTCCGATCCCTACGGGGCGGCGCCGAATAGGTACCAGCCGCCGTTCAGATCGCCCTGACCGGTGGCGATGTTGGTGTTGGCCGTCTGGTCGCCGTTGATGCGCAGCTGGTAGTCGACGCGGTTGTCCCCATCGATATCCAGCTGGAACAGCGTCGAGTTGGTGCTCATCGAGTAGACCAGCTTGGCCTGGCCGGCGGTGTTGTTGAACGCCGACTGGAAGAACAGCTCACTGATCGCCAGGCCGATGACCTCACCGGCTTCCAGGTCGAGGATGCTGTCGGTCTCGATGGCCACGCCGGAAACGCCGATGGCGAACTCACCCGCGGCCACGAAGTAGTCGCGACCCACGCCGCCGGTCAGTTTGTCGTTGCCGCTGCCGCCGAACAGCAGGTCGTCGCCGTCGCCGCCCAGCAGGGTGTCGAGGCCAGCGCCGCCGTAGAGGTCGTCCGACCCGCCGCCGCCGACCAGGCGGTCGTTGCCGTCCAGGCCATCGAGGCTGTTGCTGTCGTCGGTCCCGGTCAGGGTGTTGTTGAGGGCGTTGCCCGTCCCATCCTGGTTGCCGACGCCCGCGAGGATGAGGTTCTCGAGGTTGTTGCCGAGAACATAGCCGTCCAGCGTGGTGCGAACGGTGTCGATCCCCTCGTTGGTCAGTTCGGTGACGCTGTCGGAGAAGCTGTCGACATAATAGGTGTCGACCCCCAGCCCGCCGGCCATGGTGTCGTCACCGGCCCCGCCATCCATGATGTCGTTACCCTCGCCGCCGTTCAGCGTGTCATTGCCCAGACCGCCCTGCAGGAAGTCGTTGCCGCCCAGGCCGTTGAGGGTGTCGGCTCCCGCCTCGCCGAAGATCTTGTTGGCCGTGCTGCTGCCAGTGACGACGGAGCCGGAGACGTTGGTGACCTGGATGGTCTCGACCTCCGCATCCGCCGAAAGGGCGAAGACCGCGGCGCTGAGGAAGATCTTGTCGGCCAGGCCACCGCCGGCGCTCTCACCGACGGTGTCGAGCTCGCTGTCGACATAGTAGGTGTCGTTGCCGGCGCCACCCGACATGGTGTCGTCGCCCGTGCCG
>JANPKF010000770.1:0-1691 GCA_031425895.1 Caulobacteraceae bacterium
CGGCGGCCAGGCGGCGGATGCCCTCGCGGTTCATGGTCAGCTGGGTGGCGCGGGCGGTTGGGATGACGGTGGCCAGGCCCTCGACGATGACCTTGGCCTCGGCGACGCGGCCGGCCGACAGGGCGTATTCCCAGGCGGCGGCGACGTCGGCGGGCGTCTCGACATAGGACTGGCCCTTGCCGGAGCTGCTCATCACCGGTTTGACGAAGCAGGGGAAGCCGACGGATGCGGCGCCGGCTTCGAGTTCGGCCTGGCTGGTGGCGAAGGCGTAGGGGCTGGTCGGCAGGCCCAGCTCCTCGGCGGCCAGGCGGCGGATGCCCTCGCGGTTCATGGTCAGCTGGGTGGCGCGGGCGGTTGGGATGACGGTGGCCAGGCCGTCGGCCTCGATGCGGGCCAGCTCGTCGGTGGCGATGGCCTCGATCTCCGGCACGATCAGGTGCGGACGTTCTGCTTCGACGAGGGCGCGAAGGGCCGCCGCGTCGGTCATCTGGATGACGTGGGACCGGTGGGCGACCTGCATGGCCGGGGCGTTCTCGTAGCGATCAACGCCGATCACCTCGACGCCAAGCCTTTGCAGCTCGATGACCACTTCCTTGCCGAGCTCGCCGCAGCCGAGCAGCATCACCTTGACGGCGTTGGGGGCGAGGGGCGTGCCGAGCTTCATTGGTAGTTTTTCGCTTTCTTTGCGGCGTCGATGGCGTCGGTCAGCGCCGGCTTGGCGCCGCGCTTTTTCAGCTCGTCGGTCTTCATAACCACCGTCTCGCCGCAGGCCTGGACGACGTGGGGCAGGCCCGTGGGGGCAATGGCGACGCCCTGCTGCTTGGCGTCGATCCACAGGACGAGCGACAGGTCGCCGTCGAGCACCTCGTCACAGTCGCGTTCGGCCCGCTGGGCCTTGGCGGCGGTGCGGTAGAAGTCGAGCAGGGCGGGGGATTTGGTGGCGCCGATCTGGCTGCCGTCGCCGGCGTCGATCAGCTCTTCGGGCTGGATCAGGTCTGCGGGCAGAAAGTCGGCCCAGTTAATGGGGCGGCCCGTGCCGAGGTCATAGGTCAGGGCCAGCTGGCCGATGCCGGGGTGGGCGCCGCCGCACTCGGCGTAGTCGCTGGCGATCAGGCTGAGGAAGGGCTCGCCGGTCATCGGGGCGGTGATGGCGCGCTCATAGGTGTTGGGCGCCTTGCCGCAGTCCTTCATGGCCTTCTTGGCGCGGGCGTCGGCGCGGGTCAGGGCCTGGTTGATCCGTTCGATCTTGGGGCCGGCCGGACTGACGATGCGGGGGAAGGCGTCGGTGCTTTCGCCGAGCGGGTTCTGGCCCTGCAGGCCGATGCCACCGGCCGCGAGGGCGGGGGTTGCGATGGCGGCGGCGGCGAGGAGAGCGAGGGTCAGGCGGCGCATGGTTTGCTCCAGTTCCTGCTCCCGCCTGTCGGGAGAAGGTGGCCTCCGAAGGAGGTCGGATGAGGGCGGCGTGGACGTCGGACGACGAGCGCTGGCAACCATATCACTGACCGCCGGCGCCGCCCTCATCCGACCGCTGCGCGGCCACCTTCTCCCGACAAGCGGGAGAAGGGAAGAGTCAGCCCAGCTTCGCCCTGGCCGCCTCGGCGACGGCTTCGGCGGTGATGCCGAATTCCTTGTAGAGCCGCTCGAACGGCGCCGAAGCCCCGAAGCCGGTCATGCCGACGAAGACACCGTCC
>JANPKF010000771.1:0-3252 GCA_031425895.1 Caulobacteraceae bacterium
GGCGGAGCTGCAGAACGAACCCGGCCTGCGCGGCGGCGTGCGCAGCTACGCCATCGACCCGGACAACGCCCGGGCCCTGTGGGCCAAGAGCGAAGAGATGGTCGGGGAGACGTTCCAGGCTTGAAGACGGCCAGGAGTCGAACAGCCGCCGCAAGCGCCACCTTCTCCCCCTGCGGGAGAAGGTGGCGCGAAGCGCCGGATGAGGGGTCGACAGGTCTTTCAGCTGCAATGAGGAGGTCGGGCCGGGCTGCATTGAAGCCCGGTTCGACCCCTCATCCGTCGGCTTCACCGACACCTTCTCCCGCAAGGGGAGAAGGGCGCCCCGAGGCGAATCCTTCAGATTTTAGAAATCCACCCGCTGCGTCACCGCCCCGTCGCAGATCAGGTTGGCGCCGGTGATGTAGCTGGCGCGGGGGCTGGCCAGGAAAACGGCGGCGTTGGCGATCTCGTCGGGTGCGCCAAGGCGACCGAGCGGGCTGCGCTCGATTGTGCCCTTGAAGAGGTCGGGCATGTGCTGCTCGACCATGTCCCAGACCCCGCCCTTGAAGTAGATCGGCCCCGGGGCGACGACATTGGCGCGAATGTTCCGGGGGCCGAGGTCGCGGGCGAGGTTTTTCACATAGGGGATCAGGGCGGCCTTCACAGAAGCGTAGGGCCGGCGCGGCCCCGGCACTTCGACGGCCGAGATGGTGCCGATGACGATGATGGCCCCGCCGTCGCCCAGCTTGCCGACGGCCGCCTCGCAGCCCTCGACGGTGCGCAGGATGTCGACCTCGACCGCCTGCTTCCAGGCGGCCGGCTCGTTGCCCAGTCCCATGGCTCCGCTGACGTTGGAGACGAAGATGTCGAGCCCGCCCAGAGCCTCGGCGGCGCGGTCGACGAGGCCGGTCAGGGCGCCCTCGGCCGAGACATCGAGCGCCTCGCCCCAGGCCTTGACGCCAGTGGCCTGCAACGCGGCGACCGCCTCGCTGACCTGGTCGGGATTGCGGGCGCAGAGGGCGACATCGCACCCTTCGGCGGCCAGCAGATTGGCGATGGCCCGGCCGATGCCGCGCGTGCCGCCGGTGACGAGGGCGCGCTTGCCCTTGAGGCCGAGGTCCATGGTGTGTCTCTCCCTGTGCTGTGTTGGCTGTATCCAGCCGTTGAAACGGGAGCCCTGTCCAGCCTGTCTCCGGAAAGCCGCGCCACTACTATTTCCCCGCTCCACCCTCCCGCCGAACGCCGGTCTCGCCTATGTCGGGCCGCCATGAGTGAGCATTACGAAGACGAGGAGGCCACCCGGACCCGGGTGCTGTCGAACGGCCAGGTGCTGGCCTTCGTCGCCCGGCTGTGGCTGCGGCGACCCGCCCTGCTGAGCGGGGCCGCCGGGCTGATGCTGCTGGCGGTGGTCTTCGACCTGATGCTGCCGACGACGTCGAAGTGGCTACTGGACGCGGTGGCGGCGCCCGAGCGCGATGCCGGCCGGGCCTGGGGGGCGTGGGGCTGGTTCGTCGGGGTCTATGTGGCTTTTCTGATCACGCGCAACATCGCCTTCCGCCTGTGGAACCCGCTGGCCGCCCGCAACATGCGCGACATGACCGACGAGGCCTTCAAGCGGGTGCAGGGCTTTTCCGCCGACTGGCATGCCGACAGTTTCGCCGGCTCGACGGTGCGCAAGATCAGCCGGGCGATGTGGGGATACGACAGCGTATCCGACGCCCTGGTGCTGTGGATCGGGCCGGCGCTGATCGTGCTGCTCGGGCTGTGCGTGCAGATGGCGCTGCGCTGGCCGCTGGTCGGGCTGCTGTCGTTCGTGGTGGTCTGCGGCTACCTGTGGGCCAACCTCTGGCTGGTGAAGGTCTATGTGCGGCCGGCCAACCTGAAGTCCAACGCCCTCGACAGTCGCATCGGCGGGGCGCTGGCCGACGCCATCACCTCCAATCCGACGGTGAAGTCGTTCGGCGCCGAGGCGCGGGAAGAGGCGCGCTTTGCCGAAGTGACCGACAGCTGGCACCGGGCGGTGATGATCACCTGGAACCGGTTCATGGACGTCTGGATCTTCCAGAACATCCTGTCGGTCATCTTGCAGGCCGGCACGACCGGCATCCTTCTGAACCTGTGGATGCAGGGCAAGGCGACGCCGGGCGACATCGCCTTCGCCATCACCGCCTTCATGCTGATGAGTGGCTATCTGCGGAATCTGGGCGAGAACGTGCGGATGCTGCAGAAGGGCATCGACGACGCCGAGGACGTGGCCTCCTACGAGCGCACCACGCCGCAGGTCGCCGACCGTCAGGGCGCGCCTGCTTTGAGCGCCGTGCGCGGCGAGATCGTCTTTGACGATGTGACCTTCCGCTACAAAAGCGCCGAGACGCCGCTGTACGACCACTTCAGCCTGACCATCCGGCCGGGCGAGCGGGTGGCGCTGGTCGGGGCGACGGGGGCCGGCAAGTCGACCTTCGTCAAGCTGGTGCAGCGTCTGTACGACCTGAACGGCGGGGCGATCCGCATCGACGGCCAGGACGTGGCGGCGGTGACGCAGGGCTCCCTGCGGCAGTCGATCGCCGTGGTGCCGCAGGACCCGGCCCTGTTCCACCGGACCATTGCCGAGAACATCGCCTATGCCTCGCCGGGCGCGACCCTGGAGGATGTTCGCGAGGCGGCGCGGCGGGCGCGGGCTGATGCGTTCATCGCCGATCTGCCGAAGGGGTATGAGACGCTTGTCGGCGAGCGGGGCGTCAAGCTGTCGGGCGGCGAGCGCCAGCGGGTGGCGATCGCGAGGGCGTTTTTGGCCGATGCGCCGATCCTGGTGTTCGACGAGGCGACGTCGAGCCTGGACGTGGAGACCGAACAGGAAGTGCAGGCGGCGATGGAGGAGCTGATGGCCGGGCGGACGACGATCGTCATTGCGCACCGGCTGTCGACGATTCGCGGGGCCGACCGGATCCTGGTGTTCGAGAACGGGCGGGTCGTCGAGGAGGGCACGCACGTTTCGCTGAAGGCCCAGCAGGGGATGTATGCGCGGCTGGCTGCGTTGGCCGAGGGGACGGCGTAGGACCAACCTCCCTCCTCCGGAGGGCAGGGCTATCGCATATTGGGTGGCGCGGCCCCTTCTTTACCTTCTCCCAGAGGGAGAAAGGGGGACCCGCCACGCGGCGGTGGGGGGATGAGGGGTTAGGGACGGATCAAGGTTCGCTGTGAAAACCTCAATGCAGCGTAACCCCTCACCCTCCCACCCTGCAACGCAGGGCGGGCCCCCCCTCTCCCTCTGGG
>JANPKF010000772.1:0-5129 GCA_031425895.1 Caulobacteraceae bacterium
ACGCCGCTCGTTGCCGAGCGCCTTCAGCAGCTTTGCAGCTTCCGTGGCGCTGGCCTCGAACCGGGTGATGTCAAAGTTCGCGAGATCGAACATGGTCCCAACATATGAGAGATTGCTAATTTAGCAAGACCTAATATATAGGTCTCATCCTGTTTCACCGGAGGCCGCCATGGCGCCCGTCATCAAATCCTTCTTCGACACCGCGACCAACACCGTCACCTATCTGGTCCACGATCCCGTCACCCGCCAGGCGGCGGTCATCGACCCAGTGCTGGACTTCGACCCCAAGGCCGCGCGCCTGTCCACCGTTTCGGCGGAAGCGGTCCTGGCCTCGGTGCGGGATCAAGGTCTTGAGCTTCTCTATGTGCTGGAGACGCATGCCCATGCCGACCACCTGTCGGCGGCGGACCACATCCGGCGCGAGACCGGGGCGAAGATCGTCATCGGGGCCAACATCGTCCAAGTGCAGAAGGTCTTCGGCGCATTGTTCGAGGCCGATGATGTGACCGACGGCGAAAGCTTCTTCGACATTCTTATCGAGGAGGGCCAGAGCCTGCCGCTGGGCGATCTGACTATCGAGGTCTTGCACACGCCTGGGCATACGCCGGCCTGTGTGACATACCGGATCGCGGACGCCGCCTTCGTCGGAGACACTCTGTTCATGCCGGACTATGGCACCGCCCGGGCCGATTTCCCGGGCGGGGATGCGGCGACCCTTTACCGGTCCATCCACCGGATTCTCGACCTGCCGCCGGAGACCCGGGTCTTCGTCGGTCACGACTATCTGCCGGAGGGGCGTGGCGCCCACGCCTGGGAGACCACGGTCGCCGAGGAACGGGCGGGCAACCGGCACGTTCACGACGGCATCGGAGAGGGCGAGTTCGTCGCCATGCGTCAGGCCCGTGACGCCACCCTCGCCGCGCCGACCCTTATTCTTCCCTCGCTGCAGGTGAATATCCGCGCCGGCGGATTGCCCGCCGCGTCCAGCCGCGGCCGCGTGTTTCTCAAGCTGCCGGTCAACGCGATCTAGAACCTGTTCGTCCGCAACCGCGCTGCTCACATCAGGGACCGGCGCCGTCGCAAAGGAAATGCCATGAGCTATTTCAACGCCCGAACCTTCCAGGATCCCTTTGAAGCGGTCATCGAGCGCACGCGCGCGGCCCTGCAGAAGCACGGCTTCGGGGTGCTGACCGACATCGATGTGCAGGCGACCCTGAAGACCAAGATCGGCCAGGACTTCCGCCCCTACCGCATTCTGGGCGCCTGCAATCCGACCATGGCCCACGAGGCGCTGAAGCTGGAGCCGCACGTCGGGGTCATGTTGCCCTGCAACGTGATCGTTCAGCAGACCGACGCCGGGGTCGAGGTGGCGGCGATCGATCCGGCGGCCTCGATGATGTCCATCGACAATCCGGTGCTGCAGACGCACGCGGCCGCTGTCGGCGAGGCCCTGTCCAAGGCCCTGGCCGATATCTGATCGTCAGCCGTTGAAGCTCTTCACCGCGCCGATGATCTGCTGCTGCACCGCTTCGTCCATGTAGGGGTGCATCGGCAGGGCGAGCACCGTCTCGGCCAGCGCCTCCGTGACCGGCAAACCGCCCGGACCTTGCGGGAAGTGGGCGTAGGGCGCCTGAACATGCATCGGCACCGGATAGTAGACGGCGGTGGGGACGCCCTGCGTCTTCAGGTGGGCGGCAAGGCCATCGCGGTTGGCGTGCTCGATGACGTACTGGGCCCAGACCGACTGGCCGCCGTCGATGACGGTCGGGGTCGAGGTCACGGATCCGGCGAGGCCGGCGGCGTAGCGGTCGGCCACGACCTGGCGCATCCCGATCTCTTCGGGGAAGATGGCCAGCTTCTCGATCAGGATGGCGGCCTGGATCGAGTCCAGGCGGCTGTTCATGCCGATGCGGGTGTTGAGGTACTTGGTCTCGTGCTCGAAGGTACGACCCACCAGGTCCGGCGTCACCGCCTTGCCGTGGACGCGGTAGCTGTCCATCAGGTCCCACAGTTCCTGATCCTTGACGATCACCGCCCCGCCGTCGCCGTAGCAGCCGAGCGGCTTGGCCGGGAAGAAGCTGGTGGTGGCGACATCGGCCCATCGAATGGGATGGCTGCCGTTCAGGGTGCAGCCGAAGCCCTGGGCGCTGTCGCTGATCAGTTTCAGGCCGTGACGGTCACAGATGGCGCGCAGGGCCGGGTAGTCGGCCGGTTGCCCGAACAGGTCGACGGCGATGACCACGGCCGGGCGCAGGCGGCCCTCGGCCTTGATGGCCAGGATGGTCGCCTCGAGATGGTCGGGGTCGAGGTTGTAGGTATCCGGCAGCACATCGACGAAGACCGGGGTGGCGTTGGTCCAGGGCACCACTTCCGGCGTCGCGGCGAAGGTGAAGCTCGGGCAGAAGACCGCGTCGCCCTGGCCGACGCCCCAGGCCATCAGCGGCAGGGCGATGGCGTCGGTGCCATTGGCGCAGGAGAGGGCCAGAGGCGCCTGACCGAAGGCGGCCAGCTCGGCCTCGAACTGGCGGACTTCTGGGCCCATGACATAGGCGCCGTGGTCAAGGACGCGGGCGATGCCGGCGTCGATCTTGTCGCGGATCCGGCGCTGCTGCGCGGCGAGGTCGATGAAAGCGATGCTCATGGCGGGGCCTCTACGCTGGTGTCGCGGCATATTCGAGACAAAGGCTGTAACCGGATGTTTCCCCGCATCCGTGCGGGAACGCCAGAGATATCGACCCGTTAGGCTG
The DNA here is from genome assembly GCA_031425895.1 of Caulobacteraceae bacterium. Taxonomy (GTDB): domain Bacteria; phylum Pseudomonadota; class Alphaproteobacteria; order Caulobacterales; family Caulobacteraceae; genus Caulobacter. The sequence continues at coordinate 2,748 of JANPKF010000772.1, forward strand.
GCGGGGGAGCGTAACAACGACCGGAACCGCATGGCCGTTATCGACCCCACCAGGATTCCCAACGTTATTCCGAAGGTCGAGGCCGGCGAACTGGCCACCGCCTCCCTGCTCGACAAGGGCGCGCAGCTTGGCCTGAGCCTGGTCGTCGCCGTCGTCATTCTGGTGTTCACCTTCTGGCTGGCCAAGTGGGCCTCCAGGCTGGCGCATGAGGCGATGGCCAAACTGCAGGCCCGCAACAAGGGCGACGTGGCCCTGCAGGCCTTCGTCAGCTCCATCGTCCGCTATCTCATTATCATTGTTGGCCTGGTCGCCGTGTTGCAGCAGCTGGGCATCAAGACCACCTCGATCCTGGCGGTGCTGGGCGCCGCCTCGCTGGCGGTTGGCCTGGCCATGCAGGGGGCGCTGAGCAATGTGGCGGCGGGCGTCATGCTGCTGATCCTGCGGCCCTACCGGGCGGGAGAGCTGGTCGAGGTCAATGGCCAGAAGGGCAAGGTCAAGGCGCTGGACCTGTTCACCACCGAGCTGGTCACCCTCGAAGGACTGAAGGTGATCATGCCCAACGGCAAGGTGTTCGGCGAGATGATCACCAACTACTCGGCGCCCCGGACCCGGCGATCGGAGGTGGTGGTCGGCATCGACTATGACGACGATATCGGCGAGGCGCTGGAGATCATGCTGGGCGTCGCCAATGCGGACCCGCGGGTGTTGAAGGATCCCGAACCCTGGGCCCGCTGCACCGGCTATGCCGACTCGTCCGTGACCCTGACCATGCGCACCTGGGCCAGGCAGGCCGACTATTGGGACGTCCATTACGACCTGCACAAGGCGGTCAAGGAAGCCTTCGACGACGCCGGCATCTCCATCCCTTATCCGCATCAGGTCGAGGTCGGAAAGAAGCCGAAAGCGAAGCGCAAACTGACCCGCAAGGCGGCGGCGGCCGACGATCCGGGCGGACCGGATGAGCATGCCCCGCAGGAGCAGTCGCAGCCGTCGGACGAGTAGGCAGAGCCGGTTTACCGCGCTAGACCCGCACCATGACCGCCACTTCGCAACTGCTCGCCAGGATGCGGCCCGAGGAGATCGTCGCCGCCGATCTCATCGACCGCGCCACACAGATCGCCATCGACCTGGCCATAGGCGGTGTGATCCTGATCGCCACCCTGTGGGCGTCGCGCTGGCTGTCGACCCTGGCCAGGGCGGCCGTCGGACGGATGACCCGGCATGTGCCGCCGGACGCCACCCTGCAGACCTTCATCGGCTCGGCGGTGCGCTATGTCGTCATCATCGTCGGCCTGGTGGCGGTGCTGCAGCAGCTGGGGGTGAAAACCACCTCCATCCTCGCCGTGCTGGGCGCCGCCTCGCTGGCGGTCGGCCTGGCGCTGCAGGGCGCGCTGAGCAATGTCGCGGCCGGGGTGATGATCCTGGCGCTGAGGCCCTACCGGGTCGGCGATGTCATCGAGACCACCAACCGCACGGGCACCGTGCGGGCCCTGGACCTGTTCACCACCGAGCTGACCACCGCCGACAACCTGAAGGTCGTCATTCCCAATTCCAAGGTGTTCGGCGATGTCATCGTCAACAAGAGCTTCCATGAGCGGCGGCGCGTCGATGCGGTGTTCCGCATCCCCCTGACCGTTGACCTGGCGGACTATGTGGCGGCGTTGAAGACCCGCGCCGCCGCCGACCCGCGCATCATGACCGACGTCGAGCCCGTTGTGGAGATCACCAGCATGGCGGAAGCCTGGGTCGAGGGCGCCGTGCGGGTCTGGACGATGCCGCACAACCATCCGGCGGTGATGGCCGACCTGCTGCTGGCCGCCCGCATGCTGGCGGCGGGGCAGACGCCTCTGCCGCCGCCGGACCTGCCGAAACCCGCGCCGAAGGCGACTAAGCCAAAGCCTGGGAAAGGTCTGAAATCAGGTCTTCGCAGTCTTCGATCCCGACCGAAAGCCTGACCAGGCCGTCGGTGATGCCGACCGCCTCCCGCTGCTCCAGCGGGATGGAGGCGTGGGTCATGATGGCCGGGTGTTCGATCAGTCTTTCAACGCCGCCCAGCGATTCCGCCAGGGTGAACAGGCGGGTGCGCTCCAGCAGCCTGCGGGACGGCGCGAGACCGCCCTTGATCTCCACCGAGATGATGCCGCCGAAGCCGCCCGTCATCTGCTTCTTCGCCAGCGCGTGCTGCGGGTGGGATTCCAGGCCCGGGTAGATGACCTTCTCGACGGCCGGATGGGTCTCCAGCCAGCGGGCGATCTTCAGGCCGCTCTCGCAGTGGCGTTGCATGCGCAGGGCCAGGGTCTTCAGGCCGCGCAGGGCCAGGAAGCTGTCGAACGGGCCGGAGATGGCGCCGACAGCGTTCTGCAGGAACTTCATCTGGGCGCC
>JANPKF010000773.1:0-6459 GCA_031425895.1 Caulobacteraceae bacterium
GATCTTGTCGACGCCGACTTCAAAGTCGGTGACCGTGTCGGTCCCATTGTTCGTGTAGATGATCACGAAACGGTCCGCGCCCGCCCCGCCGGTGAGCTCGTCGGCGCCTTCGCCGCCGGTCAGCCTGTCGTCGCCATCACCGCCCTGGAGCAGGTCGTTGGCGGCCCCGCCGAACAGAATGTCGTCGCCGTCGGCCCCGACCAGCTGGTCGCGGCCGGCCGTGCCGTAAAGGTCGTCGGCGCCCGACGTGCCGGTCTGCAGCGCGAAGGTCGGAGGCGGCGGAGGCGGCGGAGGCGGCGGGGTCAGGCCGATGAAGCTGGCGCTGGTGACCAGGGCGGCGGTGATGCCCAGCAGGCGGATGGTCCCCCCGTCGGCCAGGGTGATCAGGGTGTCGGGCCCGTCCTGGACAAGGCCCTGGTAGCCGACGAAGGCCGAGACATCGATCTTGTCGAAACCGACCTGGAAGTCGGTAATGACGTCATTGCCGCCGTTGAGGGTGGCTACGAAGCGGTCGCGGTGGTTGCCACCGGTCAGGATGTCGGAGCCCCCGCCGCCGTTCAGGGTGTCGTCGCCATCGCCGCCGATCAGCAGGTCGTCGCTGTGCGAGCCGATCAGGATGTCGTCGCCGTACTCGCCTTCCAGCTGGTCGCGGCCGGCCGTGCCGACCAGGGTTTCGCTGACGTTCTGGCCGCGCTGCAGCGCATAGGTAGGCGGCGGCGGCGGGGGCAGGGCGACGTTGGTGATGAAGCTGGCCGCAGTCAGGGTCGTGGCCTTGAGGTTCTTGAGCCGGATCGTGGCGCCGCCGGACAGGGTGACCAGGGTGTCGTCGCCGCTCTGGGACCAGCTCGGCAAGCCGCCGAGGGCGCTGACGTCGAGCCTGTCGGCGCCGACCTGGAAGTCGGTGATCAGATCCGCGCCGCTGCCGGCGGCGAAGCGGTAGACGTCGGCGCCGTGGCCGCCCGTCATCATGTCGGCGCCGGCCCCGCCGTCGAGGATGTCGTCACCCTGACCGCCGAGCAGGCGGTCGTTGCCGATGCCGCCTTCCAGCCAGTCCTCATTGGCGTCGCCGTTCAGGCGGTCGTCGCCTTCGAGGCCCTGCAGGCGGTTGTAGCCGTCGCTGCCGTCGAGGGCGTCACCGGCGCTGGATCCGGTGGTCAGGACGTAGCTGGGCGTGCTGATCCCGCCGCTCAGATAGGGATAGGGCAGCAGCTGCGGTGTGGCGATTTCAAGCTGGGTGGGCTCGAGCGGCAGAGCCGTCGGCGGCACGATCGGGGCGCCGGTCTGGTTGAAGAAGCTGGCCACCGTCACCGTGGAGGCCTGCACCCCGGCCAACCGCATGGAGCCGCCGTCGCTGAAGGTGACCAGGGTGTCGCCGCCTGCCTGGACGATCGACTGGGTGGTGACGCCCATCAGGCCGATGAGGTCGGTCCCGACCGTGAAGTCGGTGATGACGTCGGCGCCGTTTCCGGCCCCGGCGTAGAAGCGGTCGACGCCGGCCCCGCCGGTCATCTGGTCGGCGCCCGCGCCGCCCTGGAGGTGGTCGTCGCCATCGCCGCCGTCGAACGTGTCGGCGCCCTGGCCGCCAACCAGGCGGTCAGCGCCGGCCCCGGCGAACACCGTGCCCACCAACGTGCCGCCGACCCCGTAGTAGAGGTCAGCGCCCTCGCCCAGCTCGACCCGGCCCTCGATGAGGCCGGCGTTGCGGATCTGGTCGTCGCCGCCCTTGAACAGGATGGCGCCGCGGATGGTCCCGGTGTTGTCGACATAGTCGACGGACGGGAAGTTGGACGCCGAGGTGTCGAGGATGGCGATCTCGGCCTCGATCAGGCCGCTGTTCCGTACCACCGCCGAACGCTCGTAGGTGTGCTGGAAGATGATGGCGGTGGCCTGCAGGCCGGCGGCCTGGTCGGTAACGCGCATCGTGCCGCTGTTGTCGACCCAGGCCTGGCCCAGGCTGGTGACAGTCAGGCCGGTGGCCTGGCCGGAGCCGGAGGCGACCTCGAACAGGCCGCTGTTGTAGAAGCTGTCCTGGCTGCGGGTCTCGCTGATGCCGGTGGCGACGCCGGCCGACACCACCTGGAAGGTCCCGCTGTTGCGGAAGATCAATTGGGAGCTGGGGTCGAAGCCGGTGGCGCTGACCCCGCCCTCGACGCGGAACAGGCCCTGGTTTTCGAGGGCGTAGCCGATCTGCAGGTCCTCGACGCCGACCGCGTTAAGGGCCGAGGTGACGCGGAACTCGCCGGCAGCGCCGTTGCGCAGGCCGCCGATGCCGCCGTCGTCCTGCCGGTAGGCCTGGCCGCTCTCCAGATAGATTCCGCTGACCGACTGGGCGCCGGTCACCGTCAGCAGGCCATCGTTGATGATCGAGGCCGCCGAGTCGGAGCCGGTGACGGTCAGGGCCCTGGCGGCGGTGGTGAAGGCGTAGGTCTCGCCCTGCTGGATATGGAGATCGGCGAAGACCTTCAGCGGACCGTCGCTGGCCAGGGCCGGGGTCGGCGGCAGGGTGGAGACGGGAACCGTCGGGATGAACTGGAACGAGGCGGCGGTGAGGCTGGAGGCCTGCACCGACTTCAGCAGGATGGAGTCGCCGCCGGCCAGCACGACGCGGGTGTCGGCGCCGTCCTGAACAAGTGAAGACCAGGCGCTGTAGCCGTAGAGGCGTAGTTTGTCGGTCCCGACGGCGAAGTCGGTGACCGTATCGGCGCCGTCGCCGAGGGTGAATTCGAAGACGTCCGCGCCGGTCCCGCCGGTCAGGATGTCGGCCCCCAGGCCCCCGGCCAGGACGTCGGCCCCGGCCTCGCCCTTCAAGAGGTCCGCGCCGGCCCCGCCGATCAGGGTGTCTGCCGCGCCGCTGCCCCGCAGGGTATCGTTCCAGCGCGAGCCGATGGCGGTCTCGAAGCCAGAGAGGGCGTCCTGGTTGCTCGGCCCCGTCGTGACCCCGGCCGTCAGGTCGACGCTGACTCCTCCCATCGCCGTGGCGTAGGAGACCGTGTCCGTCCCTGCCCCGCCCAGCAGCCGGTCGTTGCCGCGGCCGCCGTCGATGAAGTCGTCGCCGTCGCCGCCCTCGATGCGGTCGCGGCCCTCGCCGCCGTAGATCACGTCACCGGCCAGGCCCGACAGGATGGTGTCATTGCCGTCGCCGGCCAGAATGACGCCCTCGACCCGGCCCGTGGCCCCGGACAGGATGTCGTCGCCGCGGCTGAGGTCGACCTGGCCGCGGATCAGGCCGCTGTTGCGCAGCTCGTCATCGCCCCAGCCGAGGTAGACCTTGCCCAGCATCTGGCCGCTGTTGACCAGCAGTTCGCCGGCGTCGCCCTCGAAGTAGCTGTTGGTCGACCCGACCCGGAAGGCCCAGTCGCCCTCCAGCACGCCGGTGTTGACCAGGGGATTGCCATACTGCTCCTGGCCGCCCCAGACGATGGCGCTGCTCTCGAACAGGCTGGAGCTGTCGAGGGCGCGGATGGTCCCGGAGTTGAAGAACCAGCCGTTGCCGCTGAAGCCCGTGGCGCCGTTGGCCCCATAGACCTCCAGCAGGCCCGCGTTGTCGAAGAACGAGCCGTTGGAGACGCCGCTCGCCGTCGTGGCGGCCCAGACCCGCCAGGTCCCGGTGTTGGAGACGAAGCCCGCCGGGCGTGCCCCGATGGCCGCGCCGCGCTCCGAGACGATCTCGAAGATGCCGTCGTTCACCAGATCGGCGCCGTAGGAATAGCCGAGCAGGCCGACAGCCTCCGCGCCGGCCCCGGTGGCCAGGACGCGAATCGCACCGCCCGTCTGATTGAAGAGGGTCGAGGTGTCCCAGCGGGCCCCGGCGTTGCTGAAGGCGGTGGCGCTGGTCCCGCGCACGACCAGGGTTCCGGCGTTCCAGAACGAGGCGGTCGAGGCGTCGTTGTTGGCCGCCCGCAGGGTGTAGGCCGTGCCGCCGGCAAAATAGGTGGTGGTTCCGGCGCCCAGGTAGACGTCGCCGGTGGCGGTGAGGGGCGCAGTCGGGGTGATGGCCGGGGCGGTGATGACGGGCGGAGCCGGGGCCAGCGGGCCGGGCACGAAGACCAGGTTTGCGGCGGTGATCTGGGCCGGGGCGACGCCCTGCAGGTAGATGACATCGCCGTTCTGAAGGACGATCTGCGTGCCGATGTTGAAGTAGTTCTTTATCTCGACCACGGCGGCGTAGTCGTGGATCTCGAGGCGGTCCTCCAGCGGGTTGAAGTCGGTGACGGTGTCGTAGCCGTCGCCGCGGTAGAAGACGACCGTGTCGCCGCCGGTCCCGAGCGTCAGGGTGTCGCTGCCGGTTCCGCCCCAAAGCACGTCGGCCCCGGCCCCGCCCTGCCGGATGTCGTCGCTGGCGTCGCCGTTGAGCACGTCGTCGCCGTCGCCCCCGTTCAGGGTGTCCTGCCAGTCGCCGCCGTCGATCCGGTCATTGCCGTCGCCGCCGCTCAGGATATCGGCGCCCTGGGCGCCGGTGATGCGGTCGTCGCCGCCGGCCCCCGAAATGGTGTCGTCGCCGTTTGTCCCGGTCAGGACATCGCCGCCGGCCGTCCCCGTAATATCAACCACGCAAAGCCCCCAACCCCGCGGCCGCCCTACAAAGGCGGCGCGCAGCCTTCGGTAGCAGAGGGCGCCTGGCGCGTCGATGGAGGAAGGCGAGTGCGGGCTGACGCCACGGCGCCATTGCGCGCCTTCCCGGTCCCTGCCCTGATGGTCAAAACCAAGGAGGATCCAAGCCCATGTCCCGCCTGCCGCTGGCCGAACCCGACGCCCTGCCGCCCTACCTGAAGGCCATCCATGACGCGACGCCGGAAGAGAACTGGCTGGGGCGGAATTTCGCCAAGGCCTTCGCCCCGGCTCCGGACCTGGTGCAGGCCTATCAGGGCTTCTACCACCCCTGGCACACCGGCGGCGCCGGCCTGTTGCCGCCCCGGCTGAAGGAGCTGATCCGGCTGCGGATCGCCACGCTCAACGGCTGTGTGCTCTGCAAGAGCGTGCGGATGGCGCCCGATACGGTCAGTGAGGACGAGGCGGCGCGGGGCGTCGATGACCCGGATGCGGAGGGCTTCACGGCCCGGGAGCGGGCGGCGATCCGCTTTGCAGAGAAGATGGCCGTGGACCACCACAACATCGGCGACGAGGACGTGGCGCAAATGCGGGCGCTGTTCAGCGACGCCGAGTTCCTGGAGCTGTCGATGATGGCGGGCCAGTACATCGGCTTTGGCCGGGTGCTGGCCATGCTGCAGCTGGAAGTGGCCAGCTGTCCGATCTGAGGCGCCGCACCCGAAAATTCCGCTGAAACCCAGCCTTTTCAACGGAAACGCCGTTATTCGTCAAAGTCTTGCGCCGACGGAGCGGCCGGGGCGCGATCAGGGTTCGGTCAGGGCGCGGTCAGGGTCCGGTAAAGTCCGGATCAGGGGTCGGTCAGGGCCGCCTACGGCCGGGTCCCGCACTTCGGCGGCGGTCGGCAACAGGGGGATCAGGCTGCGCAGGGCGGCCAGCTTGGGGCCCATGCGCACCCGCACAGTGCGCAGGGTCTCGCCGGTCTTCTGGTTGAAGCGCTCCTCGACGATCAGCTCGCGCACCCCGGCCGCCCGGGCCCGGTCGATGCGCGTCAGGTCCAGGTCGATATGGCCGCTGCGCAGGACGGCGTAGTCGAGGATGTTGCTCATCGCCACCCGGGCCAGCTCCTCGATCGCCGCCTCCCGCGTCAGCATGCCGCCCTGCCGGGCCAGCCCCTGGGCGATCGCCGCCGCCACGTTCGGCCGCCGCGCCAGCTCATAGGCCGACTGGGCCGACGCCCAGCCGGTGTAGCCGGCGGCGATGGCCGCGGCGCTGGGGCTCTCACCCTCGAGGATGCCGTCGACGAACCGCCGCTGACGGGCGTTGAGCGGGCGCAAAGCGGAGGGGGCCGGGCGGGGCTTGGGCATGGGGACCTCTTTCGGCAGGTATGGGGGCCGGGGATGTGGGGGAAGGCGCGCTTATCGAAGCGGCGCGCCCATTATCCCACGTCCGCCGCCCGCAAGGCGCCAGGGCGGGTCAGGCGAGCGCGGAGACGGCGCGGCGGCGTTGCGGCGGGGGCCGGATTTTGCCACCCTCGACGACGCGACGACGCGACGGCCGCCCGGCCGGGCCCCATTGAAGGAGCGCGTGATGACCGAGACCCTGCCTAGCGCCCGGCCCCACGCGGCGCCCGCCCGCCTGACCCTTGCCACCCTCGGCCTGCTTCTGAGCGCCGGCGCCGCGCTGGCGCAGGCCTCCCCCTCTCCGCCCCCGCCGCCGCCATCACCACCCGTGGCCCAGCCCGCGCCGCCGCCGAGCTGGCGCTTCCAGATCGCGCCCCTCGCCCCCCTGCCGCCGGGCCCGCGGACGGCCCGGCGGGGCGAGCCATTGGCCGTCTTCATCCTCACGGACGCGGACAAGCCCCAGCCGAACAGCTTCCGCGCAGTGGCGTCGTCGCCGACGGCGAGGTGGGCG
>JANPKF010000774.1:0-3021 GCA_031425895.1 Caulobacteraceae bacterium
CGCCCTGCCGGCCCGCGCCGCCACGGAAGCCGACCTCATGCAGCTGGGCCGCAATCAGGCCGCAGCCGGCTATGTCGTCTACGGCCCGCAGGTGACCATGGTGCTGACCACCGGCGATGGCGTAGCGGGCTTCACCCTCGACCCCGAGACCCTTGTCTGGAACCGGTCCGCCGAACAGATGACCCTGCCGGTCCGGACCAGCGAATACGCCATCAACGCCTCGAACTACCGCCACTGGGCCGCGCCCGTGCAGACCTACGTCGATGAGGTTCTGGCCGGCAAGGAAGGGCCCCGCGCCCGGAATTTCAACATGCGCTGGGTCGGTTCGATGGTCGCCGACCTGCACCGCATCCTGACCCGGGGCGGGGTCTTCCTCTACCCCTGGGACAAGCGTGAGCCCGATCGTGCCGGTCGCCTGCGCCTGATGTACGAGGCCAATCCCATGGCCCTGATCGTCGACCAGGCCGGAGGCCAGGCCTTCGACGGCATGACCGACATCCTGGATACGCCGGTCACCGGCCTGCACCAGCGGGTGTCGGTGATGATCGGCTCGGCCGAAGAGGTGGAGCACCTCAAGGCGCTCCACGCTCAGGGTTAGTCGTCAGATATCGACGATGATCTTGCCGAAGTGCGTGCCGCTTTCCTGGTGCGCGAAGGCGGCGCCCAGTTGTTCCAGCGGGAAGTGCTTGTCGAGCACCGGCCTGAAGCCGGTCACGTCGATGGCGCGGACCATGTCCTGCTGGTGGCGGCGGCTGCCGACGGTCAGGCCGATCAGCTTGATCGACTTGCCCATGATAGCCACCGTCGGGATCTCGCCCGAGTAGCCGGCCAGCACGCCGATCAGGCCGATGTGGCCGCCGATGCGGGCGGCGGTGATCGACTGGGGCATTGTGCCCGAGCCGCCGATCTCGACGATGTGGTCGACGCCGCGGCCACCCGTTATTTCGCGCGCCTTCCCACCCCAGCCGGGCGTGGTCTTGTAGTTGATCAGATGGTCGGCCCCCATGGCCTTGAGGCGCTCCAGCTTTTCGTCCGAGGAGGAGGTGGCGATGACTTCGCAGCCGAAGGCCTTGGCGATCTGCAGGGCGTAGATCGACACCCCGCCGGTGCCCTGGACAAGGACCGTCTCGCCGGCCTTCAGGTGGCCGTCGCCGACCAGGCAGCGCCAGGCGGTGACCCCGGCGCAGGTGATGGTGGCGGCCTCGGCGGCGCTCCAGCCCTTGGGAGCCTGGGTGAAGGCGGTCTGAGGCATGATGACCTGCTCGCGGGCATAGCCGTCGATGCCGTCGCCGGGCACGCGGTTGAAGGCGGTCTCGGGCGGCTCGCCGTCCAGCCAGTCGGGGAAGAAGGTCGAGACGGCCAGGTCGCCGACCTTGAAGTCGGTCACGCCCTCGCCGACGGCGACCACTTCGCCCGCGCCGTCCGACATCGGGACGCGGTCACCGGGTGTGGGGATCATGCCCTTCACGACCATCAGGTCGTGGTAATTCAGAGAGGAGGCCCGCAGACGAACCTTGATCTCGCCCTTGCCCGGCTCGCCCGGATCAGCCCGCTCGACCAGAGCCAGCTTGTCCAGTCCGCCGCCGCCGTGAACCTCAATCGCCTTCATCACCCGGTCTCCATCCCATGCCCGCATGCTTTGGCGGGTCGCTCAAAAGAAATCGCCGGGACAGTCAGGTGACTGCCCCGGCGGAAGACAAGCGCTATTGGAAAGTGACTAGCGCCGCATGCCCTTGGGCAGGTCGAAGCGGTCGTTGTTCATCACCTTGGTCCAGGCCGCCACGAAGTCCTTGACAAACTTCCCGGCCGCATCGCTGCCGGCATAGACCTCCGACAGAGCCCGGAGTTCCGAGTTGGCGCCGAAGACCAGGTCGGTCCGGGTCGCGGTCCATTTCTGCTCGTCGGTCTTGCGACAGGTTCCGACGAATTCCTCGTCGCCCGAGTCATCGACCTGTTTCCAGGCGGTGCCCATGTCGAGCAGGTTGACGAAGAAGTCGTTGGTCAGCTGGCCGGGACGGTCTGTGAACACCCCATGCTTGCTGTCACCCTGGTTGGCGCCAAGCACCCGCAGGCCGCCGACCAGCACCGTCATCTCCGGCGCGGTGAGGCGCAGAAGCTGGGCGCGGTCGATCAGCAGTTCCTCGGTCGGAACGCTGTACTTGACCGACAGATAGTTGCGGAAGCCGTCGGCCTTGGGCTCGAGCACGTCGAAGCTGTCGGCGTCGGTGTCCTCGGCCGTCGCGTCGGCGCGGCCCGGGTGGAACGGGACCTCGATCGGATAGCCCGCCGCCTTGGCCGCCTGTTCGACGCCGACGCCGCCGGCCAGGACGATCAGGTCGGCCATCGAAACGGTCCGGCCGCCCTTGTCGAACTCGGCCTTGATCCGGCCAAGCGTGTCCAGCACCGCCTCAAGCTTGGGCGGGTCATTGACCGCCCAGCCCTTCTGGGGCGCCAGGCGAATGCGGGCGCCGTTGGCCCCGCCCCTGTGGTCCGAGCCGCGGTAGGTCGCGGCCGAGGCCCAGGCGGTGCTGACCAGGTCCGAGACCGACAGGCCGGACGTGGCGATCGTGCCCTTCAGGGCGGCGATGTCGGCCGGCTCGATGTCGGAGCCCCTGGCCTTGATCGGGTCCTGCCAGATCAGGTCCTCGGCCGGCACTTCCGGGCCGAAATAGCGGATCTTCGGCCCCATGTCGCGATGCGTGAGCTTGAACCAGGCGCGCGCGAAGGTTTCGGAGAAATAGGCGTGGTCGCGGTTGAAGCGCTCGCAGATGGCGCGGTAGGCCGGATCCAGCTTCATCGCCATGTCCGCATCGGTCATGATCGGCATGACGCGGATCGTGGGATCCTCGACATCGACCGGCATGTCCTCCTCGCGGATGTCGATCGGCATCCACTGCCAGGCCCCTGCCGGCGACTTCTTCAACTCCCACTCATAGCCGAACAGAAGGTCGAAATAGCCGTTGTCCCAACGGGTCGGATGGGTGGTCCACGCGCCTTCCAGGCCGGAGGTGACGGTGTCGC
>JANPKF010000775.1:0-5257 GCA_031425895.1 Caulobacteraceae bacterium
GGGGGTGGGCGCCGCCCGCCCCCGGGGGGCGGGGGCCCCCACCGCTCGCGTACGCGGGTAACCCTAGTTCAGCGGAACCGGCGGTGAGGACCCCCTCCACCACCGCCTTCGGCGGCGGTCCCCCTCCCCCGATGGGGGAGGAACTGCTAGGACCGCTCCCATGAACCCGTCCGTCGTCATCGGCCTGTCCGCCGTCATCGTCGCCATTCGCGACGGCGAGGCCGTGGTGCTGACCGTGCGGCCGGAGGCGGCGGCGGGGTTGCCGTTCGGGCCGTTCAAGCCGGACAGCGACCGGACCTTCGAGCTGGCGCTGCGGGAGTTCGTGGCCAGTCAGACGGGATTCGAGCTTGGCTATGTCGAGCAGCTCTACACCTTCGGCGACCGGGGGCGCGATGCGCCGCGGGCCGAGGTCGGGGCCGGGGCGGCGCGGGTGGTGTCGGTGGGCTATCTGGCCCTGACGCCGTCGGCCAGCGGCAGCCTGTCGGCCGACACGGTCTGGGCGCCGTGGTCGCGGTTCTTTCCCTGGGAGGACTGGCGCAAGGGTCGGCCGGACCTGATCGACGAGGGCATAAGGCCGGCGCTGATGGCCTGGGCCGGCAAGGACGTGGGGCGGATGGCGCGGGCCCGGCTGGCCTTTGCGCTGGACGGCGCGCCCTGGAACGAAGAGCGAATGCTGGAGCGCTACGAGCTGCTCTATGAAGCCGGCCTGGCCCCCGAGGCGGCGCGCGATGCGGCCCGGGCCGACGGGCGCGATCCGGCCGAGCCGGCGGCGATCTCGGCGGCGCTGGGCGAGCCGATGATCAGCGACCACCGACGGATCCTGGCGACGGGCCTCGGGCGGCTGCGCGGAAAGCTGAAGTACCGTCCCGTGGTGTTCGAACTGATGGCCGGGGAGTTCACCCTGTCGGCCCTGCAGAAGACGGTCGAGGCCATCGCCGGCATCCCGCTGCACAAGCAGAACTTCCGGCGGGTGGTCGAGCGGACCGGCCTGGTCGAGGGGCTCGGGCGGATGGATGTGGAGACCGGCGGGCGGCCGGCGGAGCTGTTCCGGTTCCGCCGCGAGGAACTTCAGGCGCGGCCGGCGTTGGGGCTGAGCTTGCCGGGGGTTCGGGACTGAGGGCCGGAGTTACGGGGACACTATAGCTATCTCGACACACCCGAGACGCGGCAGCCGCCTCGGATGAGATAGGTATAGTGTCCCCGTAACTCCTACTCCGCCGCCAGGGGAGGCGCCGGTTCGGCCTCGGCTTCCGCCTTCTGGCGCTCGACCCACTTCGCCTTCAGCGTCTTCGATGTTTCCCGAGAACCATCCGGGCTCCAGCCCGGCGGGCCGAACAGGTAGCCCAGCACCTCGCGGATCGAGCGGGAGCCGGCGAGGTCCTTGCCGATGCCGATCCACTCATGAAAGGCCACGCGCAGGATGTTGAAATCGCCCAGGTTCTTGACCAGACCATAACGCGGCGGTTCAGCGTCGGTCTCGGGGATATAGGTACCGAACAGGCGGTCCCAGATGATCAGGATGCCGGCGTAGTTGGCGTCGAGGTAGCGGGGGTTGCGGGCGTGGTGGACGCGGTGGTGCGACGGGGTGTTGAACACCGCCTCGAACCAGCGGGGCATCCGGTGAATGGCCTCGGTGTGGATCCAGTACTGGTAGACCAGGCTGATCCCCTTCTGGATGGCGATCATGGCCGGCGGGAATCCGATCAGGGCCAGGGGCAGCCACAGCAGCCAGGTGCCGGCGACGCCGCCGGTCCAGGTCTGCCGCAGGGCGGTGGCCAGGTTGTAGTGCTGGCTGGAGTGGTGGTTGACGTGGCTGGCCCACCAGAACCGCCGTTCGTGGCTGAGGCGGTGGAACCAGTAGTAGGTGAAATCCTCGAGGAAGAAGATGGCGACCCAGGCCCACCAGGCGGCCATCGGGATGTCGAAGATGCGGTGCTGCCAGACCCAGATGACCACCGCGACAATGGCCGCGCCGGTCAGCAGGCCGGCGATATTGCTGCCCAGGCCCATCATCAGGGAGGTGGCGGTATCCCGCGCCTCGTAGCTGGCCTTCACCTTGCGAAAACGGCGCAGCAGGATTTCGCCGACGATGGTCAGGACGAACAGGGGAATGGCCAGGGTGACGGGGTCGAAGGCCGGCTTGATGGGATCGAGGGTCATGCGGCGATCAGATCTTCAGGCGCTTGCGGCGGCCAGGGGGTGACCCCGCTGACGGCGAGCGAGAGTTTAGGGGCGGCGGGATCAGGGATGCGCAGGCGGATGCGGCCGCCGCGGATCGGGGACGTGATGGCGGCGGTCCAGGGCATGTCGCGGGTCACCCAACTGTCGCCCAGCTGGGCAAGAACCACGGCGTTGTCGCCGCTGCGGGCGATGGCGCCCAGACCGTCGGCGGCGATCCAGACGGCGTCGATGGGGTAGCCCGGATAGTCGTTGTGGATGAGGTCCCGGGCAGTGTGCTCCTCGAGCGGCCCGGTCGGGCGCGGAATCCGGGCCCAGGCGGCGAGGCCGACCATGGCGGCGACCGCCACGGCCGAACCGATCAACTGTATCAGCAGGCCATTCACATTGACGCTCCGTTCCCCGGTGGGGAATCTGACCAGACTGGCGGCGGCGTCAATGAAAAAGGCCCCCGCCGGGTGGCGGGGGCCTGTTCCACATAGTCGCGGGTTAGCGCGGCCTAGAACTTGCGGACGTAGCTGACGCCGACAACGTCGGCTTCGGCGTCGTCGCCGTCATGACGGGTAAAGTCGAGGCGAACGCCGTCCTTCTCGGTGAAGAAGTACTGGCCGCCGACGCCATAGGCGAAGCCGTCCAGATCGGCCGACTGGCTGATGCCAGCGCCCTTGGCCTTGATCTCCGAGCTGGCGTAGCCAGCGCGGGCGAAGATGTCGAAGCGCTCGGTCACCGGGTAGTAGCCGACGGCGAAGGCGCCGACTTCATGCTTCAGATCGACGTCCACGTTCGTGCCCAGCACGTCGAAGTCGTCGCCCTTGACGCCGGCGGCGAGTTCGCCTTCGACGCCGAAGTACTTGCCGAAGCGGGCGCCGACGCGGCCCTGGATGGCGCCGAGGTTGACGTCCGCGCCGTCATCAGCGCTGACATTGGCATAGCCGATGGTGCCGTAGATGGTGGTGTCGGTGGCGGTCTGGGCGGAGGCGGCGCCGGCGAAGCCGACGGTGGCCAGGGCAGCGACAGACGCGGCCGCAATCATGAGAGATTTCATTGTTTTATACTCCTGAAGTTAGTTCGTAGATCAGAACCCCTCCTGCCCACGGTTAGGTAGGATCGAAAGCCGGCGGCGCAACGGCGGTTCCGGGTTTGAATTGCGGCGAAACCATTGCGTTGCGGCGAAAGCACACACCCTGTTCTGTGAGCCGATGGTCAGTCCGGGGATGACGCGGGGCCGGGGCGTGCTATCTAGCGCGCCAAGAAGAAACTGCGGGCCGGGGGCGGTCCGCCTCGGGAACAAGATCACCGTGCATCAGGCCGTCATTGCCGCCACCGGGCTTTTTACGCCCGACCAGAGCATTTCCAACGAAGAGCTGGTCATCGCCTTCAACCGCTTCGTCGAACTGCATAACGAGCGCAACGCCGAGGCCATCGCCGCGGGCGAGATGGAGCCCCTGGCCCCCTCCTCGCCGGAATTCATCGAGAAGGCCTCGGGCATCAAGGCCCGGTTCGTGATGGACAAGGCCGGCATCCTCGACCCCGAGGTGATGACCCCGCGCATCCCCGAGCGGCCCAACGAGGAAATCTCGGTGCTGGCCGAGATGGCGGTCAAGGCGGCCAGGGACGCCATCGCCGCCTGGGGCAAGGACGTCAGCCAGATCGACGCGGTGCTTTGCGCCGCCTCCAACATGCAGCGGGCCTATCCGGCCATGGCCATCGAGGTGCAGCAGGCGCTGGGCATCGATGGCTTTGCCTTTGACATGAACGTGGCCTGCTCGAGCGCCACCTTCGGCATCAAGACCGCCGCCGACTTCGTCGCCTCGGGCTCGGCCCGGGCCGTGCTGATGGTCAATCCGGAGATCTGTTCGGGCCACCTGAACTTCCGCGACCGCGACAGCCACTTCATTTTCGGCGACGTCGCCACCGCCGTGATCGTCGAGCGGGCCGAGGATGCGGCGCCGGGGCAGGGCTGGGAAATTCTCGGCACGCGGCTGAAGACGGTGTTCTCCAACAACATCCGCAACAATTTCGGCTTCCTCAACCGCGCCGCCCCGGAAGGCGAAGGCACCCGGGACAAGCTGTTCGTGCAGGAAGGCCGCAAGGTGTTCCGCGAGGTGGTGCCGATGGTCAGCGAGATGATCGTCCAGCACGCCGGCGACATCGGCGTCGACCCGCAGGCGCTCAAGCGCCTCTGGCTCCATCAGGCCAATATCAACATGAACGAGATGATCGGTCGCAAGGTGCTGGGCCGCGATCCCACCCCCGGCGAGAACGTCATCATCCTGGACACCTACGCCAACACCAGCTCGGCCGGCTCGATCATCGCCTTCCACATGGCCAATGACGACTTCGCGGCCGGCGAGACCGGGCTGATCTGCAGCTTCGGGGCGGGCTATTCGGCGGGCACGGTATTTGTGCGCAAGCGGTAGGCCTCACAGCAACGAAGTTTGTCATCCCGGCCGCAGCGCAGCGAAGAGCCGGGACCGCGACAAGCTCTGAGCTTCCGGCTGTCCCGTCTCGGCGCGCTACGCGCTTGGCCGGGATGACAGGCGTTATTTGGCCGAATGCGTCGCCTTCCACTCCATGGCCCGGCGGATACGCACGCCCACGGCCGGATGGTCGTAGAACAGCGCCTCCTCCAGCTTGCCGGGGGTCGCGGCGCGGTACTCGATGGTCTTGACCAGGGCCTTGGCCAGGCCGTCGGGCTCGCCCACATGCTCAAGGCTGTAGCGGTCGGCGTCGGTCTCGATCTCGCGGATCAGGCTGTTGACGATCGGCATGCCCATCATGGCCAGCACGGCCAGGATCACGGCCAGCACCGGCAAGCCGGCCGGATCGGCGATGCCTGTCACCCCTTCAGCGCCCAGCAGGCGTTGAGCCGGCGCGAACAGCCGGTCGACAACGAAGAAGGCGAAGATCGCCAGCAGGCTGAAGACGCCCGTGATCCACAGGCTGTGACCGCGCGCATAGTGGCCCATCTCGTGGCCGACGACGGCGCGGACCTCAGACAGGTCGGCGTCCTTCTTGAACATCATGTCGCTCATGGCGATCCGCGCCGAGCCGAACAGGCCCGAGACGTTGGCGGTAT
>JANPKF010000776.1:0-4277 GCA_031425895.1 Caulobacteraceae bacterium
GGCCTACGACATGTGGAAGAAGCAGCAGCAGGTCCACTGGATGCCCGAAGAGGTGCCGCTGGGCGAGGACTGCAAGGACTGGGCGACCAAGCTGAACGACAAGGAGCGCAATCTGCTGACGCAGATCTTCCGCTTCTTCACGCAGGGCGACATCGAGGTCGCCGACAACTACATGGAAAAATACGGCCGGGTGTTCAAACCGACCGAAGTGAAGATGATGCTCTCCAGCTTCGCCAACATGGAGACCATCCATATCGCCGCCTACGCCCTGCTGCTGGAGACCATCGGCATGCCGGAGAGCGAGTTCGGCGCCTTCATGGAATTCGAGGCCATGCGGGCCAAGCATGACTACATGCAGCAGTTCGGCGTCGAATCGAACGGCGACATCGCCCGGACCCTGGCCATGTTCGGCGGCTTCACCGAGGGGCTGCAGCTGTTCGCCAGCTTCGCCATGCTGATGAACTTCCCGCGCTTCAACAAGATGAAGGGCATGGGCCAGATCGTCAGCTGGTCAGTGCGTGACGAGAGCCTGCACTGCGAAGGCATCATCAAGCTCTACCACGCCTTCAACGCCGAGACCGGCGTGGTGACCAAGGCGGTGGCCGACGACATCATCGATTGCTGCAAGACTGTGGTGGGCCTGGAAGACCGCTTCATCGACCTGGCCTTCGAGGCCGGCGAGGTGCAGGGCATGACGCCGGAAGACATCAAGGCCTACATCCGCTTCATCGCCGACTGGCGCCTGCGCCAGCTGAAGCTGCCGGAAGTCTACGGGGTGAAGGAAAACCCGCTGCCCTGGCTGCAGTCGATGCTCAGCGGCGTCGAGCACGCCAACTTCTTCGAAGCCCGCTCGACCGAATACTCCAAGGCCGCCACCAAGGGCCAATGGCACGGCGCCGAAGGCGTCTGGGGCCAGTTCGACAGCCTGATGGCCAAGCGCCACGAGAACCTGCTTCCGGCGGAGTAGGGCCGCGCACTGAAAGAGGGGACACACCTGAATTTCCGCATCCGGCGGTGACGCGGTTGCATCGGCGCTCGGGAAATTCAATGTGTCCCCGTTTCTCTTCTCCGGCGGCGCCATGACCTACGAAACCCTGCTCCTCGACAGCCCCGCGCCGCACGTCCTGCGGGTGACGTTCAACCGCCCTGAGGTCCGCAACGCCCTCAACACCCGGATGGCGCGCGATGTGCTGGCCCTGTTCCAGGGCCTGATTCTCGACCCGGCCGACCATCGCTGCATCATCCTGACCGGCGCCGGGGATGCGGCCTTCTGCGCCGGCGGGGACCTGAAGGAACGCAACGGCATGACCGACGCGGCCTGGACCGCGCAGCATGTGCTGTTCGAGCAGGCCTTCTACGCGCTCATGGACTGCCCCATCCCGGTCATCGCCGCGGTCAACGGCTCGGCCTTCGGCGGCGGGGCGGAGTTCGCCCTGGCCTGCGACTTCATCCATGCGGCCGAGACCGCGCGGTTCGCCCTGACCGAGACGCGACTGGGGATCATCCCGGGCTGCGGCGGCACCCAGAACCTGCCCCGCGCCGTCGGCGTGCGACGGGCCAAGGAACTGATCCTCACCGGCAGGCCCTTCAGCGCCGCGGAAGCCCACAACTGGGGCATGGTCAACACCGTCTGGCCGGCGGCCGGGCTGATGGAGGGTGTGCTCGCGATCGCCGCCGCCATCGCCGCCGGCGGGCCGGTCGCCGTGCGCCAGGCCAAGCGGGCCATGACCCTCGGCGTCGAAACCGACCTGAAGACGGGACTCGCCCTCGAGGTGGAGGCCTACAACCGCACCATCCCGACTAACGACCGGCGAGAGGGCGTTGCGGCCTTCAACGAGAAGCGATCGGCCCGCTTTACGGGCCTCTGAAAATATCGGACCGCCGCTCGGCGAACGTGGTTAATAACGCATTAACACTATGCCCACTTCAGGCTAGGGTTCCGGCGCACGGTCAGGGTGCAGGGGAGCTTCGAGGCTATGGGCGCGATCTTCGGCGACAACGACGGCAACGACCTCGTCGGCACCCTCGGCGACGACAAGATTTACGGCAACGGCGGAGCCGACGAAATCTACGGCGATGACGGCAACGACTATATCTCCGGCGGCGACGGCGACGACTACCTCGAGGGCGAGGGCGGCGACGACACCCTGCTGGGCGGGGCCGGCAACGATACCCTGGTCTCCTGCGGCTGCGGCTTCGACAAGCTGGATGGAGGCGACGGCGACGACGTCGTCGTCCTGCTGGGCGGAACGCCGGTGCTACTCAAGGGCGGCGCGGGAACCGACACGCTTGTCATCGCCGGCGGGGCCGTCGAACTGAACAGCTTCGGGGCGGGCAATGGCTTCGAGCGCATCTCCTCGATCGGCCTGATCTACGGCAACGCGGGGAACAACACGCTCGATTTCAGTGTCGTGGTTCCCTACCAGACCTTCAATTTCGGGGTCTATGTCGATGGCCTGGAAGGCAATGACCGGATCACCGGCACGATCCAGGACGACCTGTTGTTCGGCGGCGAGGGCGACGACCTGATTTACGGCGGCGCCGGCCAGGATGAGATTTACGGCGACGAGGGCGCCGACCTGATCCGGGGCGGCGACGGCGTCGACACCATCGACGGCGGCGACGGGAACGACAAGCTGTACGGCGACGCAGGCAATGACACCCTCGACGGCTGGGTCGGCAACGACACCGTCGATGGCGGCGACGGGGCTGATACGCTCTACGGCTGGGACGGCGACGACACCCTGATCGGCGGCCTGGGCAACGACAAGCTGTACGGTGAGGGCGGCGATGACATCCTGATCGGCGGCGGCGGAGCCGACGTGCTCGATGGCGGCGACGGGAACGACTACATCACCGCCGGAGACGAGAACGACACCATCTACGGCGGCGACGGCGCCGACCGCATCGACG
Source organism: Caulobacteraceae bacterium (assembly GCA_031425895.1). Taxonomy (GTDB): domain Bacteria; phylum Pseudomonadota; class Alphaproteobacteria; order Caulobacterales; family Caulobacteraceae; genus Caulobacter. The sequence continues at coordinate 2,914 of JANPKF010000776.1, forward strand.
GGGCCAGCGGCAACGACACGGTCAAGGGCGGCGGCGGCAATGACTTCGTCTACGGCCGGGCCGGCAATGACGTGATCCAGGGGGAGGCCGGCGACGACTTCCTGATCGGCGGGGCGGGCAGGGACACCCTGACTGGCGGCAACGGCGCCGACATGTTCGTCTTCTACGGTGGCGACCTCGTGGCCGACGTCGCCAACACGGATGTCGTCACCGACTTCAAGGCGGCTCAAGGTGACCGCCTCGATTTCTCCAACATCGATGCGGACACCGGCACGGCCGGCAATCAGGCCTTCGCCCTGGTCGGCGCCTTTGGCGGCCTGGCCGGCCAGATGACGCGCACCTACGACGGCGGCGTCAACCGAACCGTATTCCGCTTCGATGTGGACGGGAATTCGGTGGCGGATTTCGCGATTGTGGCGAACGGAAATGTGGCCACAGGTTGGATTCTCTAGACAGAGTGTAATCGGTTTGTACTAGCGACAAGGGGCCAAATCAGGCCACTTAACAAACAAAGGGGACTGCGTTGCCGGCGCCAGTCCCCGAGATCGGGCCGGCGTTGAGCGACATTGACGAACCCGCTCTTGAGGTTGGACAGGCCATGGCGAATTACTTCGGGACGACCGGCGACGAGACCCTGACGGGTGGTGCGGACGACGACAAGATCCTTGGTTATGAGGGCGACGACATCCTCGACGGCGCCGGCGGCGCCGACATCATCCAGGGCGGTGACGGTAACGATGTCATCACCGGCGGGGCCGGGGCCAACCGCCTCAGCGGCGGAGCCGGCTCGGACACCATCAACAGCTCGGGCGCCGACGACATCGACGGTGGCGACGGCAACGACTACGTCAACCTGACCGCGGCCGGTGGCGAGTTGCTGGCTCGTCTGGCCGGCGGCGCGGGGACCGATACCCTCAACATCACCGGCAACGTCGGACTGGACTTCTTCGCCGGCGGCGGCTTCGAGGTGCTGGTCGCCGGCGGCGGCGGCACGGTCAACGGCACTGGGACCAACAACAAGCTGGATTTCAGCAGCCTGACGGTCGACGGCGCCAGCGCGGGCGGCATCACCATCAACGGTCTTGGCGGTGACGATACGATCACTGGCACCAGCCGTGATGACGTGCTGTCGGGCGGTACGGGTATCGACCGTCTGCAGGGCGGCGCCGGCGTCGATAACCTCAACGGCGGGGATGACAACGACTTCCTCTACGGCGGTGACGGCACAGACACGCTGAACGGCGACGCGGGCGCCGACATCCTCTACGGCGATGCCGGCAACGATTTCATTTACGGCGGCGTCGGTATCGACACCCTGACCGGCGGCGACGGCAGCGACATGCTGTACGGCGGCGACGACGCCG
>JANPKF010000777.1:0-2338 GCA_031425895.1 Caulobacteraceae bacterium
TCCTGAAGCTGCTGAAGCGCGGCCTGGTCTATCGCCGCGAGGCGACGGTCAACTGGGACCCGGTCGACATGACCGTGCTGGCCAACGAGCAGGTCATCGACGGCCGCGGCTGGCGCTCGGGCGCCGTCGTCGAGAAGCGCAAGCTGACCCAGTGGTTCCTGCGCATCACCGACTATGCCGACGACCTGATCGAGGGCCTGAAGACGCTGGACCGCTGGCCTGAGAAGGTCCGGACCATGCAGGAGAACTGGATCGGACGAAGCCAGGGCCTGCGCCTGACCTGGCAGTTCGACGCCGCTCCGCCCCAGGCAAAGGCGGCGGGCGTCGAGAACGGGCTGGAAGTCTACACCACCCGACCCGACACTCTCTACGGCGCCAGCTTCCTGGCCATCGCCCCCGACCACCCCCTGGCCGAACAGCTGTCGAGCGACCCCAGGGTCGCCGATTTCATCAAGCTGTGCCGCGCCGGCGGGACCAGCGAGGCCGAGATCGAGGGGGCCGAGAAGCTGGGGCTGGATACCGGCCTGTCGGTCGTCCACCCCTTCGACCCGACCTGGAAACTGCCGGTCTGGATCGCCAACTTCGTGCTGATGGACTACGGCACGGGGGCCATCTTCGGCTGCCCGGCGCATGACCAGCGCGACCTGGACTTCGCCCGCAAGTATGGCCTGCCGGTCAAGCCGGTGGTGGTGCCGTCAGACGCCGATCCCGCCACCTTCGACGTCGGGGCGGAGGCCTATGTCGGCCCGGGCAAGATCTTCAATTCCGACTTCATGGACGGCATGACGGTCGAACAGGCCAAGGCCGCCGCCGTGAGCCGCGTCGAATCCCAGGACCAGGGCAAGGGCGCCACCGTCTATCGCCTGCGCGACTGGGGGGTCTCCCGCCAGCGCTACTGGGGCTGCCCGATCCCGATCATCCACTGCGAGGCCTGTGGCCCCGTGCCGGTTCCGGACGACCAGCTGCCCGTGGTCCTGCCCGAGGACGTCAGCTTCGACGTGCCCGGCAACCCGCTGCTGCGCCATCCGACCTGGAAAAACGTCAAATGCCCGTCCTGTGGCGGCGACGCGCAACGCGAGACCGACACCCTCGACACCTTCGTGGACTCGAGCTGGTACTTCGCCCGCTTCGCCAATCCGCACGCCAGTGAGCCGATCGACAAGGCCGCCGCCGACAAGTGGCTGGGCGTCGAACAGTACATCGGCGGGGTCGAGCACGCGGTGCTGCACCTGCTGTATGCCCGCTTCATCACCCGCGCCCTGAAGGACGAGGGCATGCTGAGCGTGGCCGAGCCGTTCACCGGCCTGTTCACCCAAGGCATGGTCACGCACGAGACCTACAAGAGCGTCGAAGGCGAATGGGTCGAGCCTGACTGCATCGACTTCGCCACCGAAAGCGGCGTGCGGATCGCCCGGGTCAAGACGACGGGCGAACAGCTGGTCATCGGCGACATCGAGAAGATGTCGAAGTCCAAGAAGAACGTCGTCGCCCCCGAAGGCATCTTCGAAACCTACGGCGTCGATGCGGCCCGCCTGTTCGTGATGAGCGACAGCCCGCCGGAACGCGACGTCGAATGGACCAACGCCGGCGTCGAAGGCGCCGGTCGCTTCGTGCACCGGGTCTGGGCCGAGTTCGACGCGCAAGCCGAAGGGCCCGCGCCGGCCTTCGACGACAGCGATCCGGCCGCCCTGGACCTGCGCAAGGCGACCCACAAGCTGATCGGCCCGGTCACCGACTCCATCGAGCGGTTCCGGTTCAACAGCGGCGTCGCCAAGCTGTATGAGTTCCTGAACGTCCTCAAAGGACACCCGGCGGCCGGCGCCACGCCCGCCGTCCAGGCCGCTCGCGCCGAGGCGCTGGACGTTCTGGCCCGGCTGATTAACCCCTTCACCCCTCACCTGGCCGAAGCCTGCTGGGAGCGGCTGGGCAAGGACGGCATGGTCGTCGACGCCGAATGGCCGAAAGCCGACGCCGCCCTGGCCTCGGACAACGAGGTCACCCTGCCCGTGCAGATCAACGGCAAGCGCCGGGCCGAGCTGGTTGTCGCCAAGGGCGCGGATTCGAAGGCCGTCGAGGCTCTGGCGCTGGCGGACGCCTCCGTTTCGGTCCACCTTGCCGGCCTCACTGTTCGCAAGGTGATCGTGGTCCAGGACCGCATCATCAACATCGTGGCCAACTGATGCGCACACCCGCCCTGATCGCCCTGCTTGCCCTGCTCAGCCTCCCGCTGGGCGCTTGCGGCTTCACGCCCCTGTATGCGGCCCCCGGCGTCTCGCCGGGCCTGTCGGCGGTCGAGACCATCGCACCGGAGGGCCGCACCGGCGCCCTGCTGCGCGAA
>JANPKF010000778.1:0-5057 GCA_031425895.1 Caulobacteraceae bacterium
TTGTTCAGGGCGCGGGCCAGCAGGCGGGCGGTGGTCGTCTTGCCGACCCCCCGCACCCCGGTGAGCATGAAGGCGTGGGCGATGCGGCCGGTGGCGAAGGCGTTGGTCAGGGTGCGAACCATCGCCTCCTGGCCGATCAGGTCGTCGAAATTGCGCGGCCGGTACTTGCGGGCCAGCACGGTGTAGGCGGGGCCGTCGGCGGTCGGCGGCGCGGGCATGGGGGCGAGGGCCTGGGCCGCAGGCAGGGGCGCCTGGGGCTCCGGGTCCGGCTCACCGAAGATGTCGACGGTCAGGGCATCCCGCTCTTCGACCTCCGGGGTCGGCTCGTCTTCATCCCAGGGCGGTGCGGTGTCGGACATCGAGGCCTGTCGGTGCGTGCTTCGACACGCGGCCTGCGGCCGCTGCTCAGCATGACTGGAATCTGTAGGTGACCCCCACTGTAAGTCATCCTGAGCAGCGCTCGCCAGAGCGCGTGTCGAAGGACGCACAAACTAAATGTTGGGAAGAGGTGGAGACCGGACGACGACCCGGAGCAAATCTCGTTGTGGCTGCTGCCTTCCGGCCCTGACCAGGTTGGCGAGGACTCCGCCCATCGCCGATCTCCGAGGCCTATATCGCGATGGACGGCGCCTTACGCAAGAGCCGTTTGGTCTCAGGCAGGGTCAGATCGAGACGCTGGCGCCGAAAAGCATGGCCCAGCCGAAGCAGGCCAGCAGGCCGATGGCCGAGCAGGTCACCCCGGCGATGGCCACGCCGCGCCCGGCCGGATTGCGCAGGGCGACAAGGCCGAGCACCAGGCCGAGCGGCGACAGCACCCAGGCGATCATGCCGATCAGGGGGATCCACACGACCATCAGGCCGAACACGCCAAGGATCAGCGAGGCGGCGGCCATGCCGGGGCCCGGGCGATCGATTATCTGGTCACTCATCGGAAACCCCCCTTTTTGAGTGTCAGTTGTGACAAAGACATCTTAAAATTGCAATCACTGTTCGCTGAATGTTGGTGGCTCAGGCGCGATTTTCCCCGCCGGACCGCGAAGCCGCTTGGCGAGGGTCGCGGGGCCCTTGTAAGCATTGGCCCATGCCTCTCTCCGAAATCGCCAACGTCTTCACCGGTAACCCCCTGGACCGCGCCAGCGAGCGAAGGTCGGACGACGCCTGGATCGAAGAGAAGCTCAATGATCCGGGCTCGCTTGCCGTTGCGTTGTGGAACGGGGCGCCGCTGACCGAGACGACCGATGGAAAGACCCAGCTGTCCTACCTGCCGGCCGCCATGGCGACGGAGCTGTCCAACGGCTGGGAGCGGCTGCTGTTCATGGGGATGTGGAAGGACACGGCCGTGTTCGCGCTGGACCTCGAGGGCGGCGTCGATCCGGCCGAGGGGCCGCTGCAGGGGCTGGGCAGGTTCCAGGACCTGCGGGCCATGGCCATGGTGCTGCCCGGCACGGAAGCGGCCATCGCCGCCACCGCCAAGGGCATGTTCGAATGGCGGCGCAAGCATCGCCACTGCGCCAACTGCGGCGAGCAGAGCGCGCCGTCCGACGGCGGCTGGAAGCGGGTCTGCCCGTCCTGCAAGGCCGAGCACTTCCCGCGCACCGACCCGGTGTCGATCATGCTGGCCACCTATCAGGGCCGCTGCCTGATGGGGCGGCAGGCGATCTGGCCCAAGGGCATGTTCTCGGCCCTGGCCGGCTTCCTCGAGCCCGGCGAGAGCATCGAGGAATGCTGTGCGCGTGAGCTGAAGGAAGAGGCCGGGCTGAATGCGGTGTCGGTGCGCTACCACTCGACCCAGCCCTGGCCCTATCCGTCGTCGCTGATGATCGGGCTGATCGCCGAGGTCGATTCGGACGAGGCGACGCCGGACCAGACCGAGCTAGAGGCTGTGCGGTGGTTTACCCGGGCCGAGGCGCGGGACCTGCTGGCTGGAAAGATCGAAGGCCTGTTCTGCCCGCCGCCGATGGCGATCGCGCATCAGCTGTTGAAGAGCTGGGCGAACGAGGAAGATTAGAGACCGTGCTCTCCCCCACTTGGTGGGGGAGTGGATGTGGCGAGCGCTGCAAGCGAGCCACACCGAGGGGGTCTCCACCAGCGGTTACAGGTTCTAGTTCTGAACCGGCGGTCCCGCCTCCTGGTCCGTCGCTTGCGCTCCGAACCGTCCTCCGCCCGGAGGGCGGAGAGCGGAGAGCGGACTGCGACTGCCCTTAGCCCGCGAAAGCGGCCATCGCCACGGAGCCGGCCCAGACCATCAGGCTGATGGTCGACAGGCTGAACACCAGGAAGCGCAGCGGCACCAGGTTGACGGTGTTCTGGATCAGGCTGTGGAGGATGCGCAGGCCCACGTAGGTCCAGGCGAGGGTGGCGGTGAAGGCCGACTGCTGACCGGCCAGGTAGGTGATGAAGGCCAGGGCGTAGAAGATGGTCGGCTGTTCCATGAGGTGGTTGTAGTTGTTGGCCACCTGCCGGACGCCGTCGGGCAACACATCGAGACTGCCCGGAAAGCGGGCTTCCTGGGGCTTGAGGCCGGCCTTGCCGATGGCCGGCAGGCGGGTGGCGTACATCCACACCCAGATGAACAGCGACCAGATCACCAGCACCAGAGCCGGCGCCAGAACGGACTCGAACGCGGATTGTCCCTGAAACGTCATATGTCGCCCTCCCCGGCGGTTTGTTGTGGGGGGAGGCTAGCGAAAACGACGGTCTTTGGAAGAGGGACGTCGCGGCGCAGCGAAGAGCCGGGACCCAGGGGCGGCGGTCACCCGTGGAGCAGCTGCACGGCCGGTGCTCCGTCACTCCCTGGGGTCCCGGATCGGCCTGCGGCCGTCCGGGATGACGGAGGTTAGTGCAGGTTGAAATCCGAAAGGTTCGGGCTGCGTGTCGCTTCCCAGTAGTCGACCAGCGGGAAGGGCCAGTTCTGGCTGACGCGGCCCTTGGCGTTCTTGTACCAGCTGGAGACGCCTTCGACGCCCCAGGCCATCCGGGCGTTGGCTTCGTCGACGCGGGCGTTGAAGGCGTCGTGGACGTCGGCCTTCACCTCGATGGCCCTGGCGCCCTTGTCCAGCATGAGGCGCAAGGCCTCGACGACGTAGCGGACCGAGGCTTCCGAGAAGAAGATGATCGAGCCGTTGACGACGATGTTGGTGTTGGGACCGTAGAGCATGAAGAAGTTGGGGAAGCCCGGGGCGGTCATGCCCAGATAGGCGCGGGCGTCGCCGTCCCAGGCGTCGTGCAGCGAGACGCCGCCCTTGCCGACCACGGTCATCGGCGTGAGGAAGGAACTGGCCTTGAAGCCGGTACCGTAGATCAGGACATCGGCGGCATGTTCGGTCCCGTCGGCGGTGACGACTCCGCCCTCGGTGACGGCGGTGACCGGCTGGGTCACGAGGTTGACGTTGGGCCGGCGCAGGGCCTCGATCCAGACGCCGTTGTCGCGCAGGGCGCGCTTGCCGCCGAAGGGGTATTGCGGGGTGACGGCCTCGAACAGGGCCGCGTCGCCGCCGGTCTGCTCGCCGATCTTCATGACCAGCAGTTCGCGCAGGCCGGCGCTGGCCTCGCTGATCGTGCCGGCCGGACCGTTCCAGGCGGGGTCGGTCTTGACGGCCTCGTAGACGCCGTCGGTCATCGTCCAGAACAGGTAGAAGCGGTACCATTTGTCGTAGAAGGGCACGTGTTCGAGCAGGGCCTTTTTCCCCTCCCCGACCGTCTCGTGATAGTCCTCTGTCGGCGCCAGCCAGGGCGGCGAGCGCTGGAAGACGGTGACGTTTCCGGCCTCGGGCGCGATCTTCGGCACGAACTGGAAGGCGCTGGCCCCGGTGCCGATGACGGCGACGTTCTTGTCCTTGAGATCGACCGAGTGGTCCCAGCGGGCGGAGTGGAAGCTCGGGCCCTTGAAGAGGTCGCGGCCGGGGATGTTCGGGAAATTGGGCTGGTTGAGCTGGCCGACGGCGCTGATCACCGCGTTGCCGCTGAAGCTGCGGCCGTCCTTCGTGCTGACCGTCCAGGTCGAGGCGGCCTCGTCGTAGCGGGCCTCGGCGACCTCGGCTCCGAACTCGATGTGCCGGCGCAGGTCGTACTTGTCGGCCAGGCGCTGGAAGTAGCGCAGCAGGACGTCCTGGGTGGAATAGCGCTGGGGCCAGTCGTGGTTGGGCTCGAAGCTGAGCGAATAGAGATGGTTGGGGGTGTCGACGCGGCAGCCGGGATAGCTGTTCTCCAGCCAGGTGCCGCCGACGTCGGGGTTCTTATCGAGGATGGTAAAGCCGATGCCGGCCTGCTGCAGCCGGATGGCGGTCAGCAGGCCTGACATGCCGGCGCCGATGATCAGGACCTTGAGGTCGGCGGCGGCCTGCTTCTCCTGCGGCGTCCAGGTCGGGCGGTCGGCGTCGACGCCTTCCAGGCTGAGCTGCTCCATCAGCATGGGGCCGTAGCGTTCGGGGATCTCGGCCCCGGCCACATAGTCCATCATGAAGCGGACCTGGGCGGCGGTCGGCGGCGGCGGCAGAGGTTTGCCGTTCGCGAAGTCGGTCAGGGCCGCTCTGGCCAGGTCGCGGACGGCTTGCGCGTCGGCCTCCGAGAGACCGCCCTGGCCGTCGCCGAGCACCTCATAGACCGGGCGGCGGGCCTCGGTCAGGTGGTCGGTGGCGCCGGTCAGGTGCACCAGAGCGACCATCAGGCTGGGGATGTGGGCCTCGGCCAGGGCCAGGTCGAGATCGACGCCGGTCAGGGCCGATTGCGGTTTGGCATGGGTGTCGCCGTCCATGGGAAGCTCCTGTGCGTGTCCTCGCGGCGCCTCTGCGGGCGCATCGTTGGAGGCACTGTAGGCCTCTCGTCAGCGGTGGGAAGATTGACCCTGCGGCGCCAAGCGCCGGATTCTTTGGGGGCCGCGGGCAGATTTGATCTGCTAGGGGACGCGGATGGGAAAGATCATCGCGCTGCAGCGCGCCATCAATGTCGGCGGGATCAAGGTCAATATCGCCGAGCTGCGGAGCATGGTCGCGGACCTGGGGTTCGGCGGGGTGCAGAGCTATGTCGCCAGCGGCAACCTGGTGTTCGACGGGGATGGC
>JANPKF010000779.1:0-10347 GCA_031425895.1 Caulobacteraceae bacterium
CGGGCTGCTGGTCGGCGCCGAGTAGAGCTGAGGCGCGTCCAGGAACACCGTCGAGGTGACGTTCCACATGTCGTAGAAGGGCTCGTCGGTGACCAGGCTGTAGGCCTGGAAGGCGAATTCCGAGAAGGTATCGGTCGCCCCCTGCGTCTGCAGGGTGTTCATGAAGGCCTCGGTGATCTTGGCCGTGTCGGTGATGTCCAGCGGGAAGACGGCGATGGACGGCAGGGTGGCCAGGGCGTCATCGGCCGCGAAGGGGTCCCAGAAGACGTTCCATTCGGCGTGGGTGTTGGCGATCTGCGGCGGGATGGTCGAGCTGTCGAGGTTGCCCGGCACGGCCCAGGCGCCGCCCATCCAGACGATGCGCCCGATGCCCCTGGCCAGGGCCGGGTCCTTCTGCAGTACCGTCGTCAGCGGCGTGAACCCGGTCGTCAGCAGCACTGTCACCAGCCTGCCGGTCGCCGCCCCCTGCCGCAGCACCTCGGCCAGGATGTCGTCGCCGGACGGCGGGTTCAGCTCCGACACGGTTGACGTATAGGGCTTCAGGATCTCGATCCCGGCCAGGCTGATGCAGTCGCTGCGATACGGCCAGGGAAAGGCGTTCCAGCCCCGGGCGCTGCTCAGGCCCAGCGGCAGGTTGGGCTTGCCCATGAACTGGTTGACCTGGGAGGCCACCGCCAGACCGGGCTGCGGCACGCAGTCGGCCCCGGCGATGATCACCGCCTGCAGCTCGTACTGGCTCATCGACTGGATCAGCAGGGTGGCCACGAAGTCATCGATGGCGGCGTCGTGAATGAAGACCAGCGGCGTGGTGTCGATCATGGTCGCTCCCCGAAGACGAGAAACGTTATGATCGTTTTGCGAGTCTTACAACCTCACATGGCTTTGGGAGCGCGGGCGAGAGCGGCGGCGCGGCCGTCCCCCCAAAAACTCACTGTATTGCCGTCAGACCGGCGCCCGCAGGGGCGGAAGCTCGCCCCGGCTGACCGCCAGGCCCAGCTCCAGACTGCGCCCGATCATTCGCGATCGCTCGATGAACATCGCCGCCGCGGCCGGCGGGCAAACCTCTCTGGCCGTCGCCTCGAACAGCGCCAGCCAACGACCGAAATGGCCTGTCCTGATGCCCGGCAACCGGTTGTGCGCCTGCATCGGCCGGCCCTGGAACCGCCCGGTCGCCAGCATGACCGACGACCAGAAGTCGCACAGCTTGGCCAGGTGCGCGTCCCAGGCCTCGCCGATCGCGCCGTCGAAGATCGGCCCAAGGACCCCGTCCTCCCGAACCCGTCCGTAGAAGGCATGCACCAGGGTCCGGATCATCGCCTCGTCGATGCCGACGGCGACGCCCGGCCCCAGCCTCGGCCCCGGTCCGCGCGGATGATCGTCTGGTCTGTCGGCCATGGGGGTCAGGTAGGCCCCTCGCCCACCCCTCGCAACCTCGGCAAACCCCTTAGGCGGAAGGACGAGCCTGCGCTCAGTCCAGCGGCCTGCCCAGAACCCAGGTCTCGCCATCGTAGATGTCCTGCCGGGCTCGCGGGCCGATCCCATACTGCAAAGCCGTTCCCGGCGGACAGCCAAGGTCTGGCAGCAGAGTCCTCAAGAAGGCCCGCCCGACGCCCAGGTCCGTCACGTCGACATCGATGCCGCTGAACAGAGCGGGACAGGTCCCGTCTTCCAGCTCCTCGCCCATCATCGATCCACCACCGGTGACCCGTCCCAGTCCGGCCGCCTGAAGCTCGTTCTCCAGCGCGTCCTCGTAGCGGGCGTACCGGTCAAAGGGATCGAGATCTTCGGGCAGGTAGATGTAGATCATCACCGCATCCGCCACCGCGTCCTGCGGCTTGAAAAGCAACAGCAGCTTCAACTGTTCGATGAAGCTCAAGCCTGTGCCTCCGGATATCGGCCCTGTCGCAGGATCACGCCGCCACCCGGGCGCCGCTCACCGCCTCGAGGGCCTGATCAACGACGTCGATCCCGGCCCCCGCCTTGACGCCCTCGACGGTCAGGATCCGCCGCCAGGCCCGCGCCCCCGGCCGGCCGTGGAACAGTCCCAGCATGTGCCGCGCCATGGCCGGCAGATGCACGCCCTCCTCCAGCCGCGCCTGCAGATAGGGCCGGTACCGCGCCACCGCCTCAAAGGGCGACACGTCCGCACCGTCCTCGCCGAACAGCCGCCGGTCGACCTCGCCCAGCAGCCCGGCCTCATGATAGGCGGCCCGCCCCATCATCACCCCGTCGACCTGCGCCAGATGCGCCTCGGCCTCGTCCAGCGACGCCACCCCGCCGTTGATGACGATGGTCAGCCCCGGCCGCTCGCGCTTCAGCCGATAGACCAGCGGATAGTCGAGCGGCGGAATGTCCCGGTTCTCCTTCGGCGACAGCCCCTTCAGCCAGGCCTTGCGGGCATGGACCACGAAGGTCTTCACCCCGACCGCCGCCGACAGGTCGACCAGCCGGAACAGGCTTTCTTCCGGCTCCTGGTCGTCGACTCCGATGCGGCACTTCACCGTCACCGGCACATCGACCGCGCCAATCATCGCCGCCATGCAGTCCGCCACAAGCTCGGGCTCGCGCATCAGGCAGGCTCCGAACCGCCCCGACTGCACCCGGTCGGACGGACAGCCGACATTGAGGTTGATCTCGTCATAGCCGAGGTCGGCGCCGATCTTCGCCGAGGCCGCCAGCGCCTCGGGCTCCGATCCGCCCAGCTGGAGGGCCACGGGGTGTTCGACCGGGTCGTAGCCCAGAAGCTTCTCACGATCCCCGTGCAGCACGGCGCCGGTGGTCACCATCTCGGTATAGAGCAAGGCCCGCCCGCTCAGCGTCCGGTGCAGCGCCCGGCAATGGCGGTCGGTCCAGTCCATCATCGGCGCGACGGAGAAGGTATGGGGCGGTCTTGGGCTCACGCCGCGCTAGATAGTCGGAGAAGACCGCGAACGCCACCAAGGACCGGAACGACACCCCATGCCGAAAGGAAGCCGCCGGAACGCCAACGGCGCGGTTATCGACAAGGCCAACCTGCCCACCAAGGTCTGTCCGGCCTGTAGCCGCCCCTTCACCTGGCGGCGCAAGTGGGCCCGCGACTGGCCGCAGGTGAAGTACTGTTCGGACCGCTGCCGAACGAAGGGCGCAGGCTAGAAGGGGATAACGGCGCCGTCCCAGGCCAGCAGCTTGCCGCTCTCTTCCGGCGTGGCCGCATCGATGACCGCCAGCAGCCGCTCGGCCGCGAAGGCCGGCGTGAACAGCTTGCCCTCGGGCACACCGCCCTGGAACGGCTGCGAGAGCGCCGTATCGACCGTGCCTGGATGTAGCGCCAGGCAAACGGCCTTTGGCCGCCGCAAGGCCGTCTCGAGCGCCATGTTGCGCACGATCATGTTCAGCGCCGCCTTCGAGGCCCGATAGCCGTGCCAGCCCCCCAGCCGATTGTCGCTGATCGAGGAGACCCGCGCCGACAGCACGGCGAACACCGCCTTTCGGTCCCGCGGCAGTCGCGCCGCCAGGGCGCTGGCGATCAGGGCCGGCCCGATGGTGTTGATCGCGAAGGCGCGAGCCAGGCTTTCTCCCCGCAAGGCCCCGATCGTCTTCTCCGGCTGCAGCCCTTCGGCATGCAAAAGGCCCGTCGCCACGATGACCAGATCCGGCGCCTCGCCATCTGACAACAGGCCTTCGGCGGCGGCCCTCAGCCCTGATTCATCCTCCAGATCGAAGGTGAACCCCCGGACCTTGCCTTGCGTCGGCCCCGCCCTTCGCGCACCGCTCCAGACCAGCGCACAGGCCGGATCGGCGGCCAGCCGCGCGACCAGGGCTTCGCCGATCCCGCCGGACCCACCGAACACCGCCGCCCGATATCCTGGCCTCAAGGATTGCAGCACCGGTCATCTCCTTCTGGCCCCGGCCCTGGGAAATAGGTCTGCGCGGCCTGGTGTCGACCGGCCGCTTCGCGCGTTAGCCGGATTGAGCGGTTGCGTCGCCGCTGTTGCGGACTAAAAGTCCGCCGCAATCCAGAAGGCCTCTCCGATGACAGACGCGCCGCGCCGGCCGATCCTGAAACTGAAGTTTCCGCCCGCCGCCCCCGCGCCTGCACCGGAGCACCAGCCCGCCCCGGCGGAAGCGACCGGCGAGCGCTGGAAGTGCAAGCCCTGTGGCGGAGTGGTCATCCTCACCGGCGACGAACCGGCCGACCAGGACGTCCGCTGCCCCGCCTGCAACGCTCGCCTCGGCCTGGCCGGCGATTTCCAGGCAGGCGGCGAGACAAGGGTCCGCGCCCGGCGCCTGCCGCCTTTACGCACCGGCCCTTAGTCTCTACCCAAACGGCTGTTCCCCAATCTGATGGATGCACGATGGCTTCCGGACTCGCTGCTCTCCTCGACGACATCGCCGGCATCGCCAAGATCGCCGCCGCCTCGCTGGACGATGTCTCGGCTGCCGCCGGCAAGGCGGGCGCCAAGGCCGCCGGAGTGGTCATCGACGACACCGCCGTCACCCCGGGCTATGCCGTCGGCTTCACTCCCGACCGCGAACTGCCGATCGTCGCCAAGATCGCCAAGGGCAGCTTCATCAACAAGCTGGTCTTCCTGCTGCCGGGCGCCCTGCTGCTCAGCCAGTTCGCGCCCTGGGCCATCCACCCCATCCTGCTGCTCGGCGGGGCCTACCTGGCCTTCGAAGCCACCGAGAAGATCGCCGAAGCCTTCTTCCACGGCGAACATGAGGTCGACGGCCCCGAGGACCTGGCGCTCAGTTCGGAGGAGCTGGAGAAGCAGAAGGTCGCCGGCGCCATCCGCACCGACCTGATCCTGTCGGGCGAGATCATGATCATCGCCCTGGGCGAGGTCTCCAAACTGCCGCTTCTGACCCAGGCCGTCGCCCTGTTGCTGGTCGGCGTCGGCATCACCATCGTCGTCTACGGCGTCGTGGCGCTGATCGTGAAGATGGACGACATCGGCCTGCATCTGGCCAGGAGCCCGCGCCGGCCGACCCAGGCCTTCGGCGAAGGCTTGGTCCGCGCCATGCCGCCCCTGCTGGCCGGCCTGTCCGTCGTCGGCACCGCCGCCATGCTGTGGGTCGGCGGCGGCATCATCATCCACGCGCTGGAGCACTTCCACCTGACCGCCCTGACCGGCTGGTCTGAGGTGGCCAAGCATGCCGCCGAGACCGTCCCGGCCATCGGCGGTTTCCTCGGTTGGCTCGTCTTCGCGCTGTGCTCGGCGGTCGTTGGCCTGGTCGTAGGCGGGGTCATCGTCGGCGCCCTGCACCTGATCCCGAAGAAGAAGGCCGCGGCGCACTAGGCCTGCGGTTCCTGCCCCGCGTCCTCCACCGGCCCGTTCCTCGGCACGGCCCCTGCCCGCTCCGGCCGCATCTTCAGCGAGGCCATCAGCCCGGCTGCAATGCTCGGCTCGGCCACCGGCGTCACCCACAGGCTGTCGCCCATAGCCCGCTCGACGGCGTTGTCGAAATTCCTTCGCATGGTCGCCGTGTCGAAGCTCATCATGCTGAAGGACTCGCCCGGATCCGGGATCGAGGTGATGCTGAACGGCAGGCGATGGCGGGCGCAGAAGGCCGCTGTCACCTCGATGGCGTGGCGATAGCTGAAGCGCAGCATGGTGTCGAAGCTGCGGATCAGGATGGCCGGCATGTTGTTCTGTGTGGTGCGCGGGGCCTGGTCGAGCACGGTGTTGACGATGGCGTAGACCTGGCTGCGGGCCAGCCGCTGGCCCAGCTTTCGCCAGCGCAGCAGGGCCTCGGGCATCAGGAACAGGGGCGTCGTCACCCCGCCGTCAACATGCATTTCCTCGTACAGCACCCCGCCCGCCTCGCAGACAATGCGTTTGGGCGGGAAGATACCGGGCAGGCTGCCCGAGGCGACCAGCACCGTGCGGAACAGGTTCAGCGCCTCGTCCCCGCCCTTGCTGGCGATCTCTCCCATGTCCCAGATGACCGTCCGCTGCCGGTCGAGATCGGTCGTCGCCACCAGCAGGCGCCGCCCCTTGGCATGCTCCAGCGCGATGGCCGCCAGCATGTCCCCATCGACGTAGCGGCTGACCAGCCGGTCGAGCGATTCCGAGCGGAAAATGCCCCCCGACCCTGGCCCCAGCTTGCCGATGCCCAGCAGATCGGCGGCATGCCCCCCGGTATAGGCGTCGGTCAGCCGATCATCCCAGCTCGGCCCCAGAAAGGCGAACGGCGCGATCAGCGCCCCGGTGCTCACCCCCGTGACGATGGCGAAGCTCGGCCGCCGCCCGGCCCGCGTCAGCCCGACCAGAATGCCGGCCCCATAGGCGCCGCCGGCCGCACCCCCGGAAATCGCCAGGATGTTGAACGCCTCCCGCGCCCACGGCGCCCGCAGCGGGGCCAGCCGGTCAGCGGCCGCCACCAGGCTGTCCTCGGCCTCCTCGACGCTGAGCCGCACCCCTTCGAAGCCGGAAATCACAGCCTTGGTCAGCCCCGGCGTCGGCAGCCGCGCGCCCGGCAGTCGGCTTCGCCAGTTGGGGATATCGCTCATCGAGGGTCCTTGCGGCCTTGGAAAACAATAGCAGCACGCAACAACGTCTCTGTCAGCCGAAGGTGACGGCGCAAAGGCCCTTATTCGCGACCATGGCGCCTCAGGCGCCTATCCCGCCCATGGCTGGACTTTTTCTACGCGCCGTTGTCGGCTCGGCCGCACCCCATTCGTCCTTTGCCTGACACCGAGAGACCGCCATGCTGTACGCCATCTTCTGCTACAATCAGGAAGACGTCACCTCCGCCTGGGCGCCCGAACACGAGGCAAAGGTGATGGCCGACCTGCGGGCCGTTCAGGAACCTTTGGTCGCCGCCGGCAAGCTCGGCCCCGTCGCCCGCCTGCTGCCGACCACCGCCGCCACCACCCTGCGCAAGGGCGATGAACCGCTGGTCATCGATGGCCCCTTCGCCGAGACCAAGGAACAGCTGCTCGGCTTCTACCTCCTCGACGTCGCCGACCTTGAGGAGGCGCTCGGCGTCGCCAGGGACCTGGCAAAAGCCAACCCGGGCCTCGGCAGCTATGAAGTCCGCCCGCTGGCCCTGTTCAATCCAGGCGCGGATATCGGCAGCCTCTGATGACCGAACCGGCCTGGATCCAGTCGGCCCTGATCTCGGCCCGCCCCCAGGCCGTCGGCGCCCTGCTGCGCTATTTCCGGGACCTGGACGCCGCCGAGGAAGCCTTTCAGGACGCCTGCCTCCGGGCCTTGCGCACCTGGCCGGACAAGGGACCGCCGCGCGATCCGACCGCCTGGCTCATCATGGTCGGCCGCAATGCCGGCATCGACCAGGTTCGCAAGCTGAAGCGCCAGACCTCGCTCCCCGACGAAGAGCAGATCAGCAACCTCGAAGACGCCGAGCCCGACCTCGCCGACCGCCTCGACGGGGCTGACTACCGCGACGATGTCCTGCGGCTGATGTTCATCTGCTGCCACCCCGCCCTGCCGGCCACCCAGCAGATCGCCCTGGCCCTGCGCATCGTCAGCGGGCTCTCCGTCCGCCAGATCGCAAAAGCCTTCCTGGTCGGCGAAGCGGCCATGGAACAGCGCATCACCCGCGCCAAGGCTCGCATCGCCGCCGCCGGAACCAGCTTCGAGACTCCCGGCGCCGTCGAGCGCGCCGAACGCCTCGCCGCCGTCGCGGCTATGACCTACCTCATCTTCAACGAGGGCTATTCCGCCGGCCCAGGCGACGAAGAGAAGGCTCAGCTGGCCGGCGAGGCCATCCGCCTCGGCCGCCTGCTCCTGCGCCTGTTCCAGACCGAGCCGGAAATCATGGGCCTGACCGGCCTCATGCTGCTGCAGCACAGCCGCGCCGCCGCCCGTTTCGACGCCGGGGGCGAGGTCATCCTGCTCGACGACCAGGACCGCGCCCGGTGGAACCGCAAGATGATCGCCGAGGGCCTCGCCCTGATCGACAAGGCCGTCCGCCACGCCCGGCCGGGCCCCTACCAGATCCAGGCCGCCATCGCCGCCCTGCACGCCCGCGCCCCCGCGCCCGCTGACACCGATTGGCCGCAGATCGACGCCCTCTACGCCGCTCTCGAGCGCCTGACCCCTTCCCCGGTCGTCACCCTCAATCGCGCCGTCGCCGTGGCCCGGTCGACCGGGCCCGAGGCGGCCCTGGCCATGGTCGACCCGCTCGCCGACCGCCTGTCCGGCTATTTCCACTTTCACGGTCTGCGCGGCTGGCTGCTCACCCGGCTCGGCCGCAAACCCGAAGCCCGAGAAGCCTTCGACCGCGCCATCGGCCTTGCCGGCAGCCTTGCCGAGGCCTCCCACATCCGCAGACAGATCGACAGCCTGCTGGCGGGATAGCGCGTGCCATGGGTGGCGCCGCGCGCCGCCGCTATAATGGTCCTGCCGCTTCGATAAGCGCCCCTTCGCCCCGCCGGAAGGCGCCCTGACACCCCCCTGACCTCAACTTGACGCCTCCCTGATCTGCCCTTTCCGCCACCCTGACGGCGCCCTGATCAGACCCTGATGAGAACCGCACCACCAGAAGCGGAAACCGCAATGATTTCAACGTCACACACCGGGTCGCACGTGTTTTTCCACCGCGCTGTCGGAATTGGCTAACATCAACCGTCCTGTGATCGACCCCACGCTGGATTTGCCGCCGCCTCAGAACCTCCACGTCCGAACTCTGGAACAACCGACATGCTCAAGATCATTCTCATCATCCTCGGCCTCCTGGTCGTCGGCGTCATCGGCCTGGTGGCCTTCGCCGGCAGCAAGCCGGACACCTTCGTCATCCGGCGCAGCACCACGATCAACGCCCCGCCGGAACGCGTCTACGCCCTGATCCAGGACTTCCATCAGTGGGGCGCCTGGTCGCCTTTCGAAAAGCTCGACCCCGACATGAAGCGCACCTTCGGTGACCCTGCCTCCGGTCTCGGAGGCAGCTACAGCTGGGAGGGCAAGAAGGCCGGCTCAGGCGCAATGAAGATCAAGGAGGCCGACCCGGGCCGCCGGGTGGCCATCGCGCTGGACTTCACCAAGCCCTTCCCGGCGAGCAACACCGCCACCTTTGACCTCGAACCGGTCGGCGAAGGGACCAGGTTGACCTGGGCCATGACCGGCAAATCGCCCTTGATGTTCAAGGTGATGGACACGTTGATGGGCATGGACAAGACCGTCGGCAGGGACTTCGAAAAGGGTCTGGCCGACCTGAAGGCTGCGGCTGAAAAGTGAACCGCCCTGCCTCCCTTCCGCCACATCCGGCGCCCAGCCTTCACGGGCGGAAGGGAGAAAGCTCAAGGCGGGACGCGAAAATCTTCAAACGTCGTTCGCCCGAACGGCGCAGTAGCATCTAGCGCTCTCGCCACTATGCAGCTAAATCCACCGGTCGATGCCGCCATCGTGGCGGAATTCTGGGCCGCCATCTGGCGGTCACTACTCTACTAGGACGACTACATGGCGCGCGGTACGGTCAAATGGTTCAACGGAGCCAAGGGTTTTGGCTTCATCCAACCCGATGACGGGGGCAGCGATGTCTTCGTCCACATCTCGGCGGTCGAGCAAGCTGGCCTGCACGGCCTGAACGACGGCGATCTGGTCAACTACGAGCTGGAACAGGACCGCCGCAGCGGCAAGCTGTCGGCCGGCCAACTGGTTGTCACCGGCAGCGGCCCGCCCCCGGCCGGCGGCGCCCGAGGCGGCGGCGGTGGCGGCGGTGGCGGCGGTTTCGACCGCCCGCAGCGCTCGTTCGACCGTCCCCCGCGCTCCTTCGACGGCCCCCGGGCCGGCGGTGGCGGTGGCGGTGGCGGCGGCGCCTCGCGTGACCCGGCTGGTCCGGGTTCGGGCGTGGTCAAGTGGTTCAACGGCACCAAGGGCTTCGGCTTCATCCAGCCCAACGATGGTGGCGGCGACGTGTTCGTCCACATCTCGGCGGTTGAACAAGCCGGTCTGCGTGGCCTGAACGAAGGCCAGGCTGTCTCCTACGACCTCGAGCAGGATCGTCGCAGCGGCAAGACCTCGGCGACCAACCTCAAGATCGACTAGAGCTTTTCGGGCCGATCCTCGCTCGGGGGTCGGCCCATTCTCTTCCTGACTGTTTCCGGGTGAGCCACCACGTGACTCCTGCCCTTACCGCCGCACCGGTGCTCGAAACTGAGCGCCTTGTCCTTCGCGGCCACACACCATCCGACTTCGACGACTGCCTCAGCCTCTGGGCCGATCCCGAGGTGACCCGCTTCATCGGCGGTCGCCCGGCCGCCCAGGAAGAGGTCTGGGCTCGCACCCTGCGTTACATCGGCCACTGGCAGGCGCTGGGCTATGGCTTCTGGGCCATCTTCGAAAAGGGCAGCGGCCGCTTCGTGGGGGGGGGCGGGGGGGCCGCCGTCCCCCGCGCCAGCTC
>JANPKF010000780.1:0-5905 GCA_031425895.1 Caulobacteraceae bacterium
TTCAAGGGGGCCATTTCCACGGACTCCAGAGACCCCCCATGCCCCTCGACACCGCCGCCAACATCCAGATCACCGGTCCGGTCGCGGGCCGCGCCGTCGAGATCCTCACCCCCGAGGCCCTGGCCTTCGTCGCCGACCTGCACCGCACCTTCGACGGCCGCCGCCGCGAACTGCTCAGCCTGCGCAAGGTCCGCCAGGCCGCCTTCGACGCCGGCGCCCTGCCGGACTTCCTGCCGGAGACAGCCGCCATCCGCTCCGCTGACTGGAAGGTCGCCCCGATCCCGGCCGACCTGCAGGACCGCCGCGTGGAAATCACCGGCCCCGTCGACCGCAAGATGATCATCAATGCCCTCAACAGCGGGGCGCGCGTGTTCATGGCCGACTTCGAGGATGCCACCGCCCCGACCTGGGCCAACCTCATCGAAGGCCAGGTCAACCTGAAGGACCGTTGGGCCGGTCAGTTGACCCATACGGACGCCAAGTCCGGAAAGTCCTACGCCCTCGGCCCCAACCCCGCCGTCCTGATCATCCGCCCGCGCGGCTGGCACCTGCCCGAGCGCCACCTGCAGATCGACGGCGAGACGATCAGCGGCTCGCTGTTCGACTTCGGCCTCTACCTCTTCCACAACGCCAAAGCGGCGCTGGCCCAGGGCTCCGGCCCCTACTTCTACCTGCCCAAGCTGGAGAGCCATCTCGAGGCCCGGCTGTGGAACGACGTCTTCGTCCGCGCCCAGGCGATGCTTGGCCTGCCCAACGGGACGATCAAGGCCACCGTGCTGATCGAGACCATCCCCGCCGCCTTCGAGATGGACGAGATCCTCTACGAACTGCGCGATCACATGGCCGGCCTCAACTGCGGCCGCTGGGACTACATCTTCTCGGTGATCAAGCGACTGGGCGCCAACCCCGCCTTCCTCACCCCCAACCGTTCGGCCATGGTCATGGGCCAGGCCTTCCTCGGCGCCTATTCCCTGAAGCTGATCCAGACCTGCCACCGGCGCGGCGCCTTCGCCATGGGCGGCATGGCGGCGCAGATTCCGGTCAAGGGCGATCCGGCCGCCAACGACGCCGCCTTTGCCCGGGTTCGGGCCGACAAGGAGCGCGAAGCCGGCGCCGGCCATGACGGCACCTGGGTGGCCCACCCCGATCTGGTGCCCGTGGCCATGCAAGTCTTTGACAGGCTGATGCCGACCCCCAACCAGCTGGACCGCAAGCTTTCGGACCTGGCGATCACCCAGGCGGACATGCTCGAGCTGCACAGGGGCGGGCGCACCGAAGAGGGCGTGCGCGAGAACATCCGCGTCGGCATCCGCTACACCCAGGCCTGGATCGAGGGCCGGGGCGCCGTGCCGCTCTACAACCTGATGGAAGACGCCGCGACGGCGGAGATCTGCCGCACCCAGCTGTGGCAGTGGGTGCGCCAGGAAGCGGCCCTCGACGACGGCCGCGACCTGACCTCCCAGCTGTTCGTCAGCCTGCTGACCGAGGAGATGGCGTCCCTGCGCCGCGACTTCCCCTCGCCCCGGCTGGAGGAGGCGGCCCAGCTGTTCGTGCAGATGGTGCTTAGCGACACACTCGAAGAGTTCCTGACGCTGCCGGCCTATCAACTGATCGACTGAGCCGTGCCGTAGAGCGCGCGGCCGCGGTCAGGGGCAGTCTCCCTGTCGCCAAGGCGTGATTCCGCATTCAACTTCTCCTACAGTCCGCCCATGTGGCGGGACTGGAAGCGGCTGCTGATCTACGGGGCGGTGCTGGGGGCGGGGACCCTGGCGCTGCAGTGGATGGACTATGGCCGCCTGGCCCGCGCCCATTCGACCGACTTCTACATCCTGCTGACCGCGATCGGATTCCTGGCGCTGGGGGTCTGGGTCGGGGCCCGGGTGCTGGGCGGGCCAAGGCCGGCCTCCTTTGACGGCAATCCTCAGGCCCAGGAGGCCCTCGGCATCAGCCCCCGTGAACTGGCGGTGCTGAAGGAACTGGCCGCCGGCCATTCCAACAAGGAAATCGCCGACCGCCTGCACGTCTCGCCCAACACGGTAAAGACCCACATCGCCCGGCTGTTCGAAAAGCTGGACGCCCGGCGCCGCACGGACGCTGTTGCCCGGGCCCGTGAACTTGGGCTTCTACCCTAGCTTCCCGGCCAAGTTTTTGGGGTGAAGCGGCCAAAATCACCCGTTCGGGCGATTGGCGCGCGCCATTTCCTCCGCCCTCCTGCGGGTCTAACGTCCAATCCAGGGGGAGGCTCTCAATGCTTCGCAAGATTCTGTTCTTCGGCGCCGTCGGCGGTGTGATCGTCGGCGCGCCCATGCTGGCCCTGACCGCCCTCGGCGGCGGCGAGGCCCTTTACCAGGGCGGTGAGATCCTCGGTTTCGCCACCATGCTGATCGCCTTCAGCACTGTGTTCATCGCCATCAAGCGCCAGCGGGATGTCGACGGCGGCGGCGTCATCCGTTTCTGGCCGGCGGTCGGCCTCGGCCTCGGCATCAGCCTGGTGGCCAGCCTCTTCTACGTGGTGTCCTGGGAGCTGACCCAGATGATCGGCAACGCCGACTTCTGGACCGTCTACGCCGAAGGGACCATCGGCAAGCTCAAGGCCGAAGGCGCCTCGCCCGAGAGGATCGCCACCGTCACCGCCGAGATGGCCAGATGGGCCGAGCTTTACAAGAATCCGCTCATCCGCATCCCGATCACCTTCAGCGAGGTGCTGCCCATCGGCGTGCTGGTCACCGGCGTCTCGGCCGCCCTCTTGCGCAACAGCCGCTTCCTGCCGGCCCGCGCGGCGGCCTGACCGGCAAACCAAAGGCCGGGATTGTGCGTATCTTGCGGGTCACACCAAAGGATACGCCCATGTTTCGACCCCTCCGGCTGGCGGCCTTCGCCCTGCTGGCCCTGCTGATCCCGGCCGCCGTCCTGGCCAGGCCCCTGCCGAAGACGGAGGTGGCCGTCTTCGCCGGCGGCTGCTTCTGGTGCATGGAAAACGACATGCGCGGCATACCGGGGGTGATCAAGGTCGAGTCCGGCTACACCGGCGGCCATCTGAAGAACCCGACCTACCGCGATGTCACCGGCGAAAAGTCGGGCCACTACGAAGCGGTCCGGGTGACCTACGACCCGGCCCGGTTGCAATATGACTTTCTGCTCTACCGCTACTGGAAGCTGGTCGACCCGACCGACACCGGCGGCCAGTTCTGCGACCGGGGCCCCTCCTACCGGCCGGCGGTGTTCGTCGCCAATGCCGAACAGCGCAAGCTCGCCGAGGCCTCGCGGGCGGCGGCGGCCAAGCGGTTGAAGCGGGGCAAGATGGCGACGCCGGTCCTCGACCTTGGCGCCTTCTGGCCGGCCGAGGCCTATCACCGGGACTACGCCAAGCGGAACGCCGCCGACTACTACGCCTATCGCGCCGCCTGCGGCCGCGACGCCCGCCTGCGGGCGGTGTGGGGGAAGTAGTTAAGGCAAAAGAGACTCTGGTCGCACGCCGCAATGGCCGCGCTTGCCGCAAGGGCCGAGGTTGTCGCGGGCGGCGCTGTGCGCTACAGGGCTTCTCGCGTTTCCACCCCCGAGCCGACATGACCCCTGGTCTGACCGCCGATAGCCACGCCGCCCGCACGATACGCGGATGCGTCGCCCTGCGCGCCATGACCACTATGATGTCGATTAAAACCCCCATGCCAGGGACGGGACGGCGCGCGCCTTAAACAGCCACCACGCCGACGGATCGCAAGATCGCAACCCCGCTCCCTTCACAGGCAGCGGGGTTTTTTATTGCGCGCCGTCGGACCAACTTGAAGGACCGATGAGATGACCCAGGCCCGACCAGACCTCGACAGCCCGGCCCGACTGGCCGGTCAGCGGTTCGCCCAGGCGCTCGCCTGGACGGAACTCATCGCCGTCACCGCCCGGGTCGAGTCAACCCTGCATGCCGCCGGCAGCCTGGAGGACCTGTTTGCGCTCGAGGCGGGCCTCGGGGCCGCCTTTCCGGACCTGCCGCCGGTCTGCGAACTGATGTGGGCCGGCGAGCAGGCCGACGTCGAGAAGAGCGGCCTGCGCCTCGCAGCTTTCGACGACGCCGGCCGTGTGCTGCTGCGCCGGAACTACCTGGTGGGTGAAGCCGATGCCCGATGACGCCAAACCGCTCAAACCGGCCTGCGGCGGCGGGCGGCTGCACACCTTCGTGGTTGAGGTGGATGAGGCGGCCGACACCCTGATCCGGGTGCTGGGGCCGTTCGCCGTGCAGGAAGCCCGGATCACCGGTCTTCGCCTGGACCCCGGGCCGGCCGGCCTGTCCATCGCCATCGAGGCCACCGGCGTCACACCTGAGCGCGCCGAACTGATCGCCCGCCGTCTGGACGCCCTTGCGGCGGTGCGCCGGGTCGGATTGGGCTGGCGCTCTGACCCCTATGCGTTGCCAAAAGAAACGGGTTAGTCTGCAACAATGGACAAGCCGGTTCTCGATATCGCCCCCGCTGTGACCCCGGTTTTCAACTCCGGCGGCGGTAACCCTGCAGCGGTTGCGGCCAACCCCTTGCTGACCGCGCCGGTCGCCTCGACCCTGGTCAAGCTGGCGGCGCCGAACCTGCTCGGCATGGTCGCCACGACGGCGGTATCGATCGCCGAGACCGCATACCTCGGCCATCTCGGGGCCGGACCGCTGGCCGCGGCGGCGCTGGTTCTGCCCTTCATCATGCTGATGGGGATGATGAGCGCCGGGGCCATGGGCGGGGGCGTATCCTCGGCGATCAGCCGGGCGCTGGGCGGTGGCAACAGACAGAGGGCCGAGGACCTCGCCCGGCATGCGCTGGTCATTGGTCTGGCGCTGGGGCTTGGCTTCACCGTGCTCCTCAGCCTGCTGGCCGGGCCGCTGTTCCACCTGCTCGGTGGCCGGGGAGAGGTCCTGCAGCTGTCGGTCGCCTATGGCGGTATCGTCTTTCTGTCGGTGTGGCTGATCTGGCTCAGCAACATGTTCGCCTCGGTGCTGCGGGGCTCCGGCGACATGGTGCGGCCGTCGGTGGCCCTGATGGCCATGGCCGCCCTGCAGGTCGTGCTCGGCGGCAGCCTCTGTTTCGGCTGGGGCCCGGCCCCGCAGCTCGGCATCGTCGGGGTGGGCCTGGGCCAGGCCATCGCCGGCGCCCTGGGGGCCGGGGTGATGTTCCTGATGCTGCGCTCCAGGGGCGCCAAGGTGCCGCTGACGATCCGAGGACCGCTGCGGCGGGAGCTTTTCGCCGACATCCTTCGCGTCGGCGGCCCTGGCATGCTGTCGCCGATCCAGACGGTCGGGGCCATCCTGGTGATCACCGCCATCGCCGCCCGTTTCGGCACCGAGACCCTGGCCGGATACGGCATCGGCTCGCGGCTGGAGTTCCTGCTGGTGCCGATCGCCTTCTCCGTCGGCGTCGCCTCGCTGCCGATGGTCGGCCTGGCGATCGGCGCGGGCGATGTGGCCCGGGCCCGAAAGGTGGCCTGGACAGCCGGGGCGCTCGGCGCGGTCGGTCTTGGCAGCCTGGGCGTCCTCCTCGCCGTCTTTCCGCAGCTGTGGGTCGGCATCTTCACCCGCGATCCGGGGGTCCAGGCCGCCGCTGCCCTCTATCTGCGCTTCGCCGGTCCGGCCTTCATCTTCTTTGGCCTGAGCCTGGCGCTCTACTTCTCCAGCCAGGGCGCCGGCAAGGTCTGGGGGCCGTTGCTGGCGGGCACGGCGCGACTGCTGCTGATTGCTGTCGGCGGCTGGTGCCTGATCCGGTTCGAGGCGCCCAGCTGGGCCCTGTTCGCCCTTGTCGCGGCCGGCATGGTGACCATGGGTGTGCTGACGGCGGCCTTCATCGCCATCACGCCATGGGGCCCCAAGCCAGCGCGCCTGCCCTAGACCCTTTCAGGTTTTGATGTACGCATCAAAACCTGATCAAAAGGGTCT
>JANPKF010000781.1:0-10533 GCA_031425895.1 Caulobacteraceae bacterium
GCCTCCAAAAAGCAGCTTTGAATCAGAATCCGGAATCCATGGGAATCCTAAATCGTCCCTACGCCCTAGACATATTGGTTTTTGACACCCGCCATCGCGGTTTCGCCGGTGCGCACTCTGCGGCGCCCAGTGTAGCCCTGACCGAGCTCCGGCCGACCTACATTCGCTGACAGTCGACCTACGCCCTGACCTACAGTCCAGGCTACAGTCACAGCGGTCAGACCCACGCTGTAGGTCGGCTTTCTGGAAGGAAATCAACGCCCCGGACCAGCGGCCGGCGCTTGCCGCCCGGATCGCTGGTATAATGGTAGCTCGCTTCGATAGGCCCTCAGGCAGCCGACGGCTGGGCTTCCCGCTCGAGCAGCGACAGGACCATCTCCGCCGACCGCGCCTGGCGCAGCTGGGCGCGCAGGTCGGGCTGGCGCATCAGGCGCGAGACGCGGGCCAGGGCGCGCAGATGCTCCGAACCCGCATCGGCCGGGGCCAGCAGGGCGAACAGAAGGTCGACCTTGGCGCCGTCGACGGCTTCATAGGCGATTGGGGTCTCCAGGCGGATGAACACCGCCTGCATTTGCTCGACGCCCTCGATGCGCGCATGCGGCACGGCCACGCCATGGCCGACACCGGTCGAGCCGGCCGCCTCGCGCTCCAGCAGGGCGTCGAGCACCACCGTCTGGTCGAGGCCCCAGGTGCGGGCCGCGACGTCGGCGATGACGGACAGGACCTGACGCTTGGATACACCGGTCGCCCGGGGGACGATGGCGCGGGGATCAAGCAGTTGACCGATGTTCATGGGTGCGCGGCACTTGAAAAGGGTGGAACCGGAGGCGAAACGATCGACGCCTCGGGGTCCTAGCCCTTGGCGCCCGAACCGTTCCCTGACCGCTTGGTGCGTTCGGGATCGATCCAGCCGATATTGCCGTCGCTGCGACGGTAGACGACGGACAATCCGCCGTGAGCGGCGTTCCTAAACACAATTGTTTGCGATTCAGTCAAGTCCAGTTCCATGACCGCCCCCGAAACGGTCAAAACTTTCACCTCAGTGTCATTCTCGGCAATGACCATGGCGCTGGGGGCGCCGTCCGAGACGGGTTCGTCCGCGTCCCAGTCGATGTCATCGACCGAGTCATCAGGGGCCCGCAGGGTGGTGTAGGTGGCCCGTTCTTCCTGCTTGGCGTTGGCGGCCAGGCTGTGATCCTTCAGCCGCTTCTTGTAGCGGCGCACCCGGGTCTCGATCTTGGTGAGGGCGTCAGTGAAGGCGGCATGGGCGTCGCCGCCCGAGCCGTGGCTCTGCAGCCGCTGGCCGGAGTCCAGGGCCAGGGCGCAATCGACCCGGAACCCATGGCCTGAACGGCTCACGGTCACATCGGCCGCGCCACCGCGGTCGAAGTACCTCGAGATGCTGTTGGAAAGGTCATCGGTGATGCGGTCCCGCAGGGCCGCGCCGACATCGACTTGTTTGCCAGCGACTTGGATTTGCATACCGACAAGAACGCGCCGCCCTCGAGTTGGTGTCAAGAAAACCGGCGTTACCTCCCAGTTTTGTGACGTCACCCCAGCAGCCGGTCAGCCATCCCGATCAGCGTTTCTACCGCCGCGATGGCCGCCTTGCCGCCGATGAACAGCAGGCCGAACGACAGGGCGCTGATGGCATAGGCGACAAGGGCCAGGATGCCGTCCCGCTGGATCATGGCCAGGCCGAAAACGGCGATTGCCGCCGCCGGGGCCATGTTGCCCAGCGGGATCGGCAGGATCAGGATCAGGGAGAGCAGGAAACAGACAAGGGCAATGATCCGGTCGCCGACCGGCCCGAACAGGAAGCCAAGGCGCGGCCGCGAAACCCGCTCCACCTTCTGCAGCCAGGGAATCAGCTTCTGGAAGGCCTCGGCCATCTGCTTTCGCTTGATCGGCCGCTCGTCGATGAAGTTGGGCAGCCAGGGCCCGCGCACCCCGAAGATCATCTGCGGCGTCATCAGCACCAGCGGGAAGCCCAGGAAGGTCGATGCCCCCGGCGGCATCGGCAGCCAGTTGGGCGCGGCGAAGACAAAGAACATCGCCCCGAAGGCCCGGTGGCCCAGGCGGTGGATGATCTCGCCCAGGGTCACGGTCGGATCGGGATCAGCCGCGATCTCGCCCATCATCTCTGACAGGGTGAGTTTGCGTTCCTGGTGATGATCGTCCATCCGGCCTCCGGGCGATCAACGCCCGACGGGCCGATACGGTCCTAGACCGCCGCCCTCAACGCGCGCCGACGCTCAACAGACGAAGGAATACGCATCGCCTCGCGATACTTGGCCACCGTGCGGCGGGCAATGTCCACCCCGGCTTCCTTCAGAATGTCGACGATGGTGTCGTCGCTGTGCACCTCGGCCTCGTTGCGCTCGGTGTCGATCAGCTGGCGGATGCGGTGGCGGACGCTCTCGGCCGAATGGGCCTCGCCGCCGCTGGAGTTGGCGATCGAGGCGGTGAAGAAGAACTTCAGCTCGAACAGGCCGCGCGGGGTGGCGATGTATTTGTTGGAGGTGACCCGGCTGACCGTCGATTCATGCATGCCGATGGCGTCGGCCACCGTCTTCAGGTTCAGCGGCCGCAGATGCTGCACGCCGTAAGCCAGGAAGCCGTCCTGCTGGCGGACGATCTCGCTGGCCACCTTCAGGATGGTGCGGGCCCGCTGGTCGAGGCTGCGGACCAGCCAGCTGGCGCTGGCCATGCAGTCGCTCAGGAAGGCCTTGTCCTGGTCGGTCCTGGCCCCGCCGCTGACCCGGGCATGATAGCGCTGGTCGACCAGCACGCGGGGCAGGGTGTCGGTGTTCAGTTCGACATGCCACAGGCCGCCCGGTCCCTCGCGGACATAGACGTCGGGCGACACCGCATGGGTCGGCTCGCCGCCGAAGGCCGCGCCGGGCCTGGGGGTGAGGGCCCGCAGCTCGGCGATCATGTCGCGCAGGTCCTCGTCGTCGACGCCGCAGGCCTTCTTCAGGCCCGCCATGTCGCGCCGGGCCAGGAGGTCGAGGTTGGCCAGCAGGGCGTCCATGGCCGGATCCAGCCGGTCCTTGTCGCGCAGCTGCAGCGACAGGCATTCGCGCACGTCGCGGGCCATGACGCCGGTCGGCTCGAAGCCGTGCAGCACGCCCAGCACAACTTCGACAAAGGGGAGGCCGCAACCCAGACGCTCGGCGATCTCGTCCAGGTCTGCCCGCAGATAGCCGCCCTCGTCGACCGCATCGATCAGCACGGCGGCGACCCCGCGTTCAGCCTCGGTCAGTCCGGCGACGGCCAGCTGGTCGTGCAGATGTTCAGCCAGGGTCTTCTCCCGGCTCAGCCGCCCTTCGAAATCGTCCTCGCTCTCGAAACTGCCGCCCTTGCCCGCCCGCGACCAGTCGATGGCTCCGCCGCCGTCGGCGGCCTCGCCACCCTCGCCGGAATCGCGCTCGCCGGGGCTCAGCTCCTCATGGCCGCCGTCCATGTCGGCGGTGGCGGCCGCGTCAGGCATCTCGTCGGCGGCGGCTTCGGTGCGGTCGACCCTGGGCGCGTCCGGCTCGGCTTCCGGCTCGGCGTCGCGCTGCAGCAGCGGATTGCGTTCCAGCTCGGCCTCGACGAAGGCCTCCAGCTCGATGTTCGACAGTTGCAGCAGCTTGATCGCCTGCTGCAGCTGGGGGGTGATGACCAGCCCCTGGCCTTGCCGAAGTTCAAGTCTCGGACCGAGCGACAAAGATCAGCCCTCCCGAGCCGTGCGTGTTTGGAAAACGCACTTTCAGGCCCGGTTGGTTAACAGGGCGCTTAAACCGGCGCCCTTCTTGCACTGAGGGGATTAATCGCCGCGCTTTGCCGCCGTCACCTGGGTGACGATCTCATCGGGCAGGCGGTAGGGCAGGGCGCGGTCGAAGCGGCCGCGCGGGTCCATCAGATAGACCACCGTCGAATGGTCCATGGTGTAGTCGGGGCCCTCGCCCACCTTGTTGGCCACCGCCTTGTAGACCGCCACGGCCTTGTCGACCTCGGCCTGCGTGCCGGTCAGCCCCAGGGTCCCCTCCGGCGCGCCGTTGGCCTCCAGCCAGTCGCGAATCGCCTGCGGGCGATCACGGGCCGGGTCGATGGACATGAAGACGATCCGCACATCCTTGCCGTTGCTCCCCAGCTGGTCCTTGACCCGAATGAGGTTCTGAAGCGTTCCCGGACAGATGTCGGGGCAGTAGGTGAAGCCGAAGAAGACCATGTTCCACTGGCCGTTCAGCACCTTTTCGGTCACCGGCTTGCCGGCTTGGTCGACCAGGCTGAAGGACCCGCCGACGTCCGGCTGGGTCGGGGCGGGGCGGAAGGCGCCGCTTCCGAAGGCCAGGGCCAGCACAACGACCAGGCCGAGCGCCACGGCGCCCCAGAGGATCATGCGGGTTCGGGTCATGTTGTCTCTCAGGCTGGCGTCCGGCGCCGATCAGGGTCAAGGTTCCGGCGCATGACGATCCCCTCGCCCCTGACGCCGGACGTTGACAGGCGTGGCCTCGATAGGCCGGGCGACGACAGCGTGCAAGCCGCCGCGCCCAGCCTCTGGGACTTCGGCGGCAGCCGCCGGGCCCGCCTGCGGATCCGCACCCTGATTACTGTTCGCTGGGTGACCGTGGCCGGCCAGTTCGCGACCGTGATGTTCGTCCGCTTCGGCCTTGGTTTCGAACTGCCGCTGGCCGCCTGCCTGACCTTGATCGGCCTGTCGGCCTGGATGAACTGGCTCCTGGTCCTGGCCTCGTCCTCGTCCCAGCGCCAGGTCGCCGACTGGGAAGCGACCGCCCAGCTGGCCTTCGACTTCCTGCAGCTGGCCGGCCTGCTCTACCTGACCGGCGGTTCGGTGATTCCCTTCTCCCTGCTGATCATCGCGGCGGTGGTTCTTGCCGCCGCCACCCTGCCGCTGCGCCATGTGCTGGGCATCGCCCTGCTGGCCGTGATCTGCACAATCGCCCTGTCGATCAACTTCCTGCCGTTGCCCGCGCCGGAGGCGACACCGTTCAGCATCCCGATCGTCAACCGGATCGGCAATGTGCTCAGCCGCATCCTCGGCATCGCCTTCTGTGCCGGCTATGCCTGGCAGGCGGCCAGCGAGGCGGCCCGCATGGAGCTGGCGCTGGACACCACCAACGCCGTGCTGGCCCGGGAACAGCGGCTTTCGGCCCTGGGCGCCCTGGCGGCCGCCGCCGCCCATGAACTGGGCACGCCGCTCGCCACCATCTCCATCGTCGCCAAGGAGATGGCCCGCGGCGCCGTCGAGGGCACCCCGGCCAGGGAGGACGCCGACCTGCTGGTCAGCCAGGCCGAGCGTTGCCGCGATATCCTGCGCCGACTGACCGCCGACCCGGACGCCACCGACGACGTCCACGGCGCCATGTCGCTCGGCCAGTTGGTCGAAGAGGCCGTGGCCCCGCACACCAAGGAGGCGGAGGTTCGTGTCGAGGCGGTGATCAGCGGCCCCCGCGGCGAGGAGCCACCGGACGTCCGACGCCTGCCCGAAGTCCTGCACGCCCTGACCAGCTTCGTCGAGAACGCCGTCGATTTCGCCCGGTCGGAGGTGCTGATCACCGCCCGTTTCGATGACCGCAACATCACGCTCGAGATCAAGGACGACGGCCCGGGCTTCGCGCCTGACATCCTCGCCAAACTCGGCGAGCCCTATGTCACCAGCCGTCCGGGGGCGGAAGGATCTCGCAGCGGCCATATCGGCATGGGCCTGGGCTTCTTTATTTCGAAGACCCTGATGGAACGAACAGGCGGGGTGGTGACGTTCCGCAATGGCAAGGCCGGCGGCGCGGTCGTGACTGTCCGCTGGCCACGCGACGCCCTGGAAGCGCATAACGAGTAGCGAGCCGCTTGGCCGTTGCTCGCCTGAAGGTTTAATGGGCCTATATCGGGTAGGGGATTCGGAATTGTGGGAGGTGCATCAAGGCCATGACCGACGTTTCCGAAACTATTGCAGGCCTGCCCGACAAGACGCTTCTCGTCCTTGATGACGACGCGCCCTTGCGCACCCGGCTCGGACGGGCCCTGGAACAACGCGGCTTCGAAGTGACGCTGGCCGGCAGTGTCGCCGAAGGCATTGCCGCGGTCCGCGCCAATCCCCCGGCCTTTGCGGTGGTCGACCTCAAGCTGGACGACGGTTCGGGCCTGAAGGCGGTGGAGACCATCCGGGAGGTGCGGCCCGAGTCTCGCGTGGTCATGCTGACCGGCTATGGCAACATTGCCACCGCCGTGGCGGCGGTGAAGGCCGGCGCCATCGACTACCTGGCCAAGCCTGCCGACGCCGACGACGTGGTCCGCGCCCTGCTGGCCCAGACCGGCGAATCCCCGGCCCCGCCCGAGAAACCGATGAGCGCCGACCGCGTGCGCTGGGAACACATCCAGCGGGTCTACGAGCTGTGCAACCACAATGTCTCGGAAACGGCGCGCCGGCTGTCGATGCACCGCCGGACGCTGCAACGAATCCTGGCCAAGCGGGCGCCGAAGTAGCCCTCTAGCTTCCCAGGGCCCGCATCGCCGCCAACCGTGCGAACGCCAGGGTCAGCGCCTTGCGCCGCGCCGCCACCAGCGGAGTCAGCAGGGCGTCCCGCACGACCGCGCCTCCGAAGCCGTCCGCGACGATCAGGCCCGGCTCTTCCGGTAGGAGCGACTTCGGGAACTCGGGCCCGACCGCGAAATAGAAGGCGTCGCAATAGGGCAGGTACTCTCCCCATTTGCGATCACAGAGGTAGTCCTCGGCGCTCGACTTGACCTCGACGATGACAATTTCGCCCTTCGGCCCCAGCGCCATCAGGTCGGCCCGCCGCCCGTTCGGCAGCCCGACCTCGGCCAGAGGCGCATAGCCCATCGACCCCACCAGACGCGCGGCCCCGCGTGTCACCGCCGAAGTGGTCTCGGGCCGACTGAGTGTGACGAGGGTGAGAACGGCCTCCATGGCCGCAATCTATGTTCCGGTTGTGTTCCGGGTCAAGACTCGCTTTACGCCGACGGATGCTTCGGCATTTCCAGCCTGGCCGGGTTGTATCCCAGCGCCTTGATCCGGTTCAGCGCCGCCGCCTTGGCGACCGGGGCCATCACCGCCTTGCGAGACATCAGCCACACATAGTTGCCGCCCGGGGTGGCCATGATCGCCCAGCCACCGTCAGCGTTGGCATCGAGGATCCAGTACTCCTGGTTGACCACGCCGAAGAACCTGGCCTTGAACTTGGCGTTGCCGCTGCCCGGAACGATCTCGCCCTCGGCCTTGAACACCTTGGCCGCCCCGGCGGGCGAACCCTTCCGGCAGGTCTGGATCATCAGATACCTGCCGCCGGCCGTGGTGGCGAACTGGCTGGTCGGCGCCTGGCAGTCCTTCTGGTTGCTGTTGGGCGTCCGGGCGACCTCGTACCAGGTGCCGGAGTAGAAGGCGGTCGAGATCGGGCGCGCCGGCTGCGGCGCGGCTCCCCAGGCAACAAAAGGCGCCGCGGGCATAGCGGCCAGCACCAGAGCGCCGGCGAGGACGGAAACAGTCTTCATGCGGTGTAATCTAGCGCCTAGATCCAGAAAAGAAAACGCCCCGGGTTTCCCCGGGGCGTTCGCAATCTGCTTCTGGCCTGAGGCGGCGGTCTTACTCAGCAGCGATGCTGATGACCTTGGCCTTGTCCTTGAAGTTGATCTCCTGGAGGTAGCGGATGCCCTCTTCGGCGATGTCGTCGCCGACCATCCGGTCACCCTCGGCCTTCAGTTCGTCGAGGTCCACGTACATGCCGTAGAAGGCCTTGGTGCGCTCGGTGATGATGCCGGCGTTGAGCAGGGTCTTGACCAGTACGCGGAAGATGTTGGTTTGCTCCTTCATGTTCTCCCGACGGGCGTCGTCGGTCATGATCTGGGCGAACTCGGCGATGACCTTCTCGGGGTCCAGGCCGTAGGCCTCATAGAGGTCGCGCTGCTGGGTCGGACCCACCAGGTTGAACAGCACCGCCTGGAAGCAGTGGGCGGCCCAGTCCTCGATGATGGCGTGCTCTTCGGGAGAGAGGTGCGGCACGGTGCGGTCGGCCCAGATCTTCCCGAACTTGTGGTGGAAGGCCTCGTCGGTCATCACCAGCTGCAGCAGCTTCTTGCCGACCGGATCGTTGATGGCGTTGAACAGCGACGCAAAGGCGCCCATGGCCAGGCCTTCGACCAGCATCTGCATGCCGATGATCTTCTTGTAGACCTCCGGAGCGTCGATGATCTCGACCAGCAGGGCCTTCAGCGTGGGACCGCACTCGACGGGGCGACCCCAGCGGGCCTTGATGTACTTGGCGAAGGCCGTGACGTGGCGGGCTTCTTCGCGGGTCTGGTTGGCGGCGTATTCCTGCGCGCCCTGGTCCTTCAGCACGTGGCAGAGGCTGGCCGACAGGTTCAGCGCGCCCTGCTCCCCGTGCAGGATGGAGGAGAAGATCCGAAGGGTGCTGTCGTTGATGAAGCGGGTGCGGATCTTGGGGTCCGACAGGTGGTTGGAGACGTAGTCGGTCGACAGGGCGACGACGAACTCTTCCGGAACCAGCGGCTGGTTCTCCATGTCGAAGGGCACGTCGAAGTCGATGTAGGCCTTGTCCAGCGGATCCCAGAAGTGGTCGTGGGTGGCGCTGATGATCTTGTCGAAGGCGGTCGAGCGGTTGTTGTAGCGGTCGAGTTCGAGCATCGACTCGAAGTCGTCCGGACGCACCGCGTCGTACATGGCGTCCTTGGTAATGTTCTTGTCGGTCATCGGCTTGATCCTCCGGCCAAAGGGGTGCGGACCCTGTGCCGGGCCTCTGCAATGTGAACACTGTCAACTTAGCCGCCGACCGTCAACAAAAAATGACGGAGGCGTCACCTTTGGTGAACGCAACGTCACCGCCTTGCGCGCCAAGGCCCCGTCCGCATACTCCGCACCAACAAGGAGGAACGCGCCATGAGCGATCAGCAGGTATTCCCGGTTCCGGCCGAATGGGCCGCCCGGGCGCACATGGACGCCGCCGGCTATCAGGCCGCCTGGGAAGCGGTGGAGCATAATCCGGACGCCTTCTGGGCCAGTGTCGCCGGCCGCCTCGACTGGATGACGCCGCCGACCAAGATCAAGGACGTCTCCTTCAACAAGGACGACTTCCACATCCGCTGGTTCGAGGACGGCGTGCTGAACGTCAGCGTCAACTGTCTCGACCGCCACCTGGCCGTGCGGGCGTATCTGGTCGCTTTCATGTGGGATGGCGACGACCCGGCGGACAGCAAGAAGATCACCTATCGCGAGGCCCATGAGGACGTCTGCCGCATGGCCAACGTCCTCAAGGACCTGGGGGTCCGCAAGGGGGACCGGGTGACCATCTATATGCCGATGATCCCGGAGGCGGCCTACGCCATGCTGGCCTGCGCCCGCATCGGCGCCGTCCATTCGGTCATCTTCGGCGGCTTTTCGCCCGACAGCATCGCCGGCCGCATCCAGGACTGCGACAGCCGCTTCGTCATCACCGCCGACGAGGGGCTGCGCGGCGGCAAGACCATTCCGCTGAAGATGAACGTCGATCTGGCCCTGACCAGCTGTCCGAAGGTCGAAAAGGTGCTGGTCGTCCGCCGCACCGGCGCCAGGTGGCTGACCCACAACGGCCGCGACGTCGCCTGGGAGCCGCTGCGCGACGCCGCCTCGACCGATTGCCCACCCGAACCGATGAACGCCGAGGACCCGCTGTTCATCCTCTACACCTCGGGTTCCACGGGCAAACCCAAGGGGGTGCTGCACACCACCGGCGGCTATCTCGTCTGGGCCAGCTGGACCCATGAGCTGGTCTTCGACTACCGGCCGGGCGAGATCTTCTGGTGCACGGCCGATGTGGGCTGGGTCACCGGCCACAGCTACATCGTCTACGGCCCGCTCGCCAACGCGGCCACGTCGCTGATCTTCGAAGGCGTGCCCAACTATCCGACCGTCTCCCGCTTCTGGGAGGTGATCGACAAGCACCAGGTCGAGATCTTCTACACCGCCCCCACGGCGCTGCGGGCCCTCATGCGCGAGGGCGAGGAGCCGGTGAAGAAAACGAGCCGCAAGAGCCTGCGCCTGCTCGGCAGCGTCGGCGAGCCGATCAATCCCGAGGCCTGGCTCTGGTATCACCGGGTGGTCGGCGAGGGCCGTTGCCCGATCGTAGACACCTGGTGGCAGACCGAGACCGGCGCCTGCCTGGTCAGCCCACTGCCCGGCGCCACGGCCCTCAAGCCCGGCTCGGCCAGCAAGCCCCTGCCTGGCGTCAAACTCCAGCTCGTCGACGCCGAGGGCGCCATCCTCAAGGGCGCGGTCAGCGGCAACCTCTGCATCACCGACAGCTGGCCCGGCCAGATGCGCACCGTCTATGGTGACCACGAGCGCTTCATCCAAACCTATTTCGCCACCTACAAGGGCAAGTATTTTACCGGCGACGGCTGCCGCCGCGACGAGGACGGCTATTACTGGATCACCGGCCGCGTCGACGATGTGCTCAACGTGTCCGGCCATCGCATGGGCACGGCGGAAGTCGAGTCGGCGCTGGTCAGCCACGACAA
>JANPKF010000782.1:0-1738 GCA_031425895.1 Caulobacteraceae bacterium
GTCCTGCAGGTCGGCCGGGATCGGGGCGACCTTCCAGTCAGCGGAGCGGATGGCGGCTGTCTCCGGCAGGAAGTCCGGCAGGGCGCCGGCGTCGAAGGCCGCCTGGCGGACCTTGCGGAGGCTGAGCAGTTCGCGGCGGCGGCCGTCGAAGGCGCGGTGCAGGTCGGCGACGAAGGCCAGGGCCTCAGGGGTGAGGATCTCGACGGCGCGGCCCTCGACCGGACCGGTGATCTGGATGTTGGCGGCGGTGTCGAGGGGCATGGGGGGTCTCTGGAGTCCGTGGAAATGGCCCCCTTGAACCCAGAATGTTCCGCTCATCCCGGCGAATGCCGGGACCCAGCCGCGTGATCTCGGCGGTGCAGGACTGGGTTCAGGGGCAACGGTCGGCGAGCTGGGTCCCGGCGTTCGCCGGGATGAGCGGAATAGGGGAGCTAGGCCGAAGCCGCTGCTTCCTTTTCCCGGATCGTCGGGACGATCTGGTCGCCCCAGTTGCCGGAGCCGTCGTGGCAGCGCGAGGCGCGGACCAGTTCGACCGAATAGCCGGCGTCCAGGGCCCGGCGCACGGCCTCGTTGAGGCGGTGCGAGGCTTCGGCGATGCGCTCGATGGCGCGTTCGCGGTTGGTGGAGTCCGGCATGGCGGCCGGGGTGAAGGCGGGCTGCTTGGTCATCGTCGTCTCCCTGTCTTGAAGGCCCTTAGGCCGCTGCGAACTGGTTCATGGTGTTGCCGTGGCCACCGGCCTTCAGGGCGCGCTCGCCGGCGACCATCTCCTTGAAGGTGTCGCCGAGGTCCGAGCCGACTTCGTGCTGGTGCTTCACGGCCGAGACGCCGCGGCGGATCTCCTCGCGCTGCACCGTGTTGACGTAGGCCTTCATGCGGTCGTCGCCGAAGTAACCACGGCTCAGCTCATCCATCGACTTGGCGGTCAGGTGGAAGGTCGGCAGGGTGATCAGGTTGTGGAACACACCGGCCCGGGCCGAGATGTCAGCCTGGAAGCTGGCCAGGCGGCGGTCGGTCTCGAGACCCAGTTCATCGGTGTCGAGATCGGCCGACATCAGCTTGATGCCTTCGGGGTAGGTGTCCTCGGCGCACTTGCCGCTGGCGATCCATTCCTTGCGGACCTGGCCGCGCAGGTTGAGGGTCCAGTTGAACGAGGGGCTGTTGTTGTAGGTCAGCTTGGCGTTCGGCACGACCTTGCGGACCTCGTTCACCATCGCGGCGATCTCGTCGACGTTGGGGGTGTCGGTCTCGATCCACAGCAAATCCGCGCCGCCCTGGGTCAGCGAAGCGATGCAGTCCTCGATCACCCGCTGGCGGCCGGTGTTTTCCTGGAAGGCGAACAGGCCGTTGGGCATGCGGACCGGTTTGACGAACTCGCCGCCCTGGTAGAGGGCCAGCTCGCCGTCCTGGATCGGGTTGTCCTGGGTGATGACCTCGGTCTTCAGCCACTTGATGTAGTCGGAGGCGAGATCGCCGGGCTCGCGGCTGACCGGCACCTTCTGGGTCAGGCCGGCGCCCAGGCTGTCGGTGCGGGCGACGATGACCCCCTCGTCGACGCCCAGCTCCTCGAAGGCCAGGCGGCAGGCGCGCAGCTTCTCAATGAAGTCCTCGCGCGGCACGGTGACCTTGCCGTCCTGGTGGCCGCACTGCTTGGCGTCGGAGACCTGGTTCTCGATCTGCAGGCAGCAGGCGCCGGCCTTGATCATTTCCTTGGCCAGCAGGTAGGTGGCGTTCTCGTTG
>JANPKF010000783.1:0-3776 GCA_031425895.1 Caulobacteraceae bacterium
GACGGAATCCCGTATCTTCCGGTCAGCGCCCCTTGAAGTCGGGTTTGCGCTTGTCGACGAAGGCCGCCATCCCTTCCTTCTGGTCCTCGAAAGCGAACAGCGAGTGGAACAGCCGCCGCTCGAGGGCCACCCCGGTGGTCAGGGTCGTCTCGTAGGCGGCCTCGACCAGTTCCTTGTTCATGGCGACCGCCAGCGGCGACTGGCCGGCGATCTTCACCGCCGCGGCCAGGGCTTCGTCCAGCAGCTTGTCGGCCGGCACGACGCGCGACACCAGGCCCGACCGCTCGGCCTCGGCGGCGTCCATCATCCGGGCGGTCAGGATCATGTCCATGGCCTTGGACTTGCCGACGAAGCGGGTCAGCCGCTGGGTGCCGCCGATGCCCGGCGCGACCCCGAGGTTGATCTCCGGCTGGCCGAACTTGGCGGTCTCGCTGGCGATGATGAAGCTGCACATCATGGCCAGCTCGCAGCCGCCGCCCAGCGCATAGCCGCTGACCGCGGCGATGATCGGCTTGCGGAAGGTCTCGATGCGCCGCGCCGCCGCCGTGAAGAAGTCCAGCTTGAACATCTCGGCGTATGTCTTGTCCGACATCTCCTTGATGTCGGCCCCGGCCGCGAAGGCCTTTTCCGAGCCGGTCAGCACCAGGCAGCGCACGCTCGCGTCGCTCTCGGCGGCGTCGAGAACCTGGCCGAGCTCGCCCAGCAGTTCACTGTTGAGGGCGTTCAGGGCCTCGGGGCGGTTGAGGCGGACGAGCAGAACGCCGTCATGCGGCGTCTCGACGAGGAGGGTCTGGTAGGTCATACGCGGTTCTTAATCCTTTGATCGCGCCGCTCAAGAGCCAGATGAACACCGCCCACGCCCTGCACAGCTTCAATCGCGAGATGACCAACTGGTCGCTCATCAAGCACCGCAACTGGGATGGCTATCTGGTCACCGGCCAGCATTCGGGCACCCACTGGATCAAGTGGATGCTGAGCTGGGCCATGGCCCACCACTACGGCGTCGAGGGCCCGAAATTCTACAACAATAACGACAGCAACGCCGTCATCGGCAATCCCAAGCACCGGCTGAACCTGCCCGGCGTGCCCCGCATCGCTTCCAGCCATTCGATCCCGGCTTATGCTGTGGAATGGCCGCTGATCCGGGCGCTCGCCCCGCTGCCAAAGTATGGCGTGGTGGTGAGGGACATGCGCGACGTGCTGATTTCCAACTTCGAGAAGTGGAAGGACAAGTACGCCGTTCCCTTCGAGACCTACGTGGCCGGCGATCCGTGGGACAAGAAGTACGTCGTCGACGTCTGGTGGTACATCCGCTTCATGAACCGCTGGGGGTCGGTGCAAGAGCACTACCCGGCCGAGACCCTGGTCCTGAAGTACGAGGATTTCCGGCGCGACACGGCGGGCGAGCTGGACCGGCTGGCGCGGCACCTTGGTGTGATCCTGCCGGCGGACGCCATCGAGAAAGGCGTCGTCGCCGGTTTCAAGGAAAACATGCTCGCCTTCCACAACCCGAACGCCACCGGCAAGGGCGTGCGCCCCGACGGCGTCGGCGACACGGTCTGGACGGCCGAGGCAGACGCGGTGCTCAAGCCGATCCTGCGCGAGCACCTGAAACATGACTTCGGATACAACTTCGGGCTCTAGGGGCCGCCAAACGGGGACACATTGAATTCCCCTGCGCCCGTGTCAGCCATCGAGCGCCGGAAGGGAATTCAATGTGTCCCCTCTTCGCCTGCCAAGCCTACTTCTGGCACTTCGGGCAGTAGAACGTCGACCGCCCGGCCTGCACCACCCGCGCGATGGTCCCGCTACAGCCCGGCGTCGGACAGGGCTCTCCCTCGCGGTCGTAGACCCGGAACCGGTGCTGGAAATAGCCCAGCGCCCCGTCGGCGGCGGCGAAATCGCGCAGGGTAGACCCGCCGACCTCGACCGCTTCGGCCAGCACATCCTTGATGGCGGCGACCAGGGGCGGGATGCGCTTCTTCGCGATCGACCCGGCGGGTTTCAGCGGCGAGATGTGGGCCCGGTGCAGGGCTTCGGAGACATAGATGTTGCCGAGGCCCGCTACGATCCGCTGGTCGAGCAGCAGGGTCTTGGGGCCCTGTTTGCGGCCCTTGAACGCCTTGATCAGGGTCTCGGCAGTGAAATCGGGACCCAGCGGTTCAGGCCCCATGCCGGCGAACCAGGGATGGCTGTCCAGCTCGGCTGTCGGAACAAGGCCCATGAAGCCGAACCGGCGGGGGTCGTAGTAGGTCACCATGCCGCCGGCAGCGGTCTCGAAGATGACGTGGGCGTGCTTGGGGTCCGGATCGACGGCGCGGTCGAACTCGCCGGGAACCTGGCCGTCGATCTCGAACCGGCCGGTCATGCCCAGATGCATGACGAGACTGTCACCCCGGTCGAGATGGCCGAGCAGGTATTTGGCCCGCCGATCCAGCCGGGTGATGGTCGCCCCGGTCAGCCGCTGAACGAAGCCGTCCGGGAAGGGAAAGCGCAGGTCGGGGCGCAGCTGCTGCACGCGAACCAGGCGATGGCCTTCCAGGGTGGGGGCGAGACCCCGGCGAACCGTCTCGACTTCGGGCAATTCAGGCATGGGGTTTGGCTAGCGCGGTCCAAGCGCCCGGTCTATGGACAAACCCATGAGCGAA
The DNA here is from genome assembly GCA_031425895.1 of Caulobacteraceae bacterium. Classification (GTDB taxonomy): domain Bacteria; phylum Pseudomonadota; class Alphaproteobacteria; order Caulobacterales; family Caulobacteraceae; genus Caulobacter. Next base: position 2,649 of record JANPKF010000783.1, read on the forward strand.
CAGCGCGCCAGCTTTGGTTTCCGCGATGTCGACCCGGCCGAGAAGGCGGGTCTGGTGCGGGGTGTCTTCGACAAGGTCGCCGGCAAGTACGACCTGATGAACGATCTGATGAGCGCCGGGGTCCACCGGCTGTGGAAGGACGCTGTCGCCGCCCGCCTCAATCCCCAGCCGGGCGAGATCATCCTCGACCTCGCCGGCGGCACCGGCGACATGGCCCGGCGCTTCTCGAAGATGATGCGCGCCGCCCAGCTTCGCCGGGGCGGACCGGACGGGACCGTCCACGTCCTCGACTACAATGGCGAGATGATCGCCGCCGGCATCGAGAAGGGCGGCGAGCCGGAGATGACCTGGGGTGTCGCCGACGCCATGCGCCTGCCCCTGCCGGACGCCTATGCCGACGCCTACTGCATCAGTTTCGGCATCCGCAACGTGACCGACGTGCCGACCGCCCTGCGCGAGGCCCGCCGCGTGCTGAAGCCCGGCTGTCGCTTCATCTGCCTGGAGTTTTCGCGGCCGGTGAGCGAGGCGCTGCGCAAGGGCTATGACCTGTGGAGCTTCAAGGCCATCCCGGCCATCGGCGAGTGGGTGGTCAACGACCGCGACAGCTACCAGTACCTGGTGGAAAGCATCCGCCGCTTCCCGGACCAGGAAACCTTCGCGCAGATGATCCGCGACGCCGGTTTCTCCCGCGTGACCTATACAAACTTCACCGGCGGCGTCGCCGCGCTCCATCACGGGTGGGCGATCTAGCCCATGGCGAGCCTGGCGGCCCTGGGCCGGTTGATCGGAACGGGCTGGGCCCTGATGCGGGCCGACGCCCTGCTCCCGCGCGAGATTGACGCCGTCCTGCCGCCGTCGGCGAAGGTCGCCGCCTTCTTCATCCGCCTTCCGGCCGGGGGCGCCTCCCGCAAGGGCCGGCCCGGCGAGCGGCTGGCGCGTGTGCTGGAAGCCCAGGGTCCGGTGGCCATCAAGCTTGGCCAGTTCCTTGCCACCCGGTCCGATATCTTTGGGAGCCAGTTCGTCGAGGACCTCGCCCACCTGCGCGACGCCCTCAGCCCCTTCCCGACGGCCGTTGCCCGGGCCGAGGTCGAGCGGTCGCTCGGACGTCCGATCGACAGCCTGTTTTCC
>JANPKF010000784.1:0-2124 GCA_031425895.1 Caulobacteraceae bacterium
GGATCAGCAGCATGGCCGTGGGCACGCAGAAGGCGAAGCCGAGCGCGAAGCAGAACAGCGAGATCTGCGCATTGTGCTGAAACAGGCTGGCCGCGAAGGTCCCCAGCTCGGCCGCCGGTCCGCCATCGTAGAGCCCGTCGCGCAGGGTCTTGTAGGCGGCCGTCGGATCACGTCCCTGGCTCATCTCCGGCGAGACGAAGGAGAAGTAGAGGTCGGGATTCTGCATGACCAGCACGTAGCCGACCACAGCCGCGAAGATGGTGATCGCCGCCGAGGCCAGCGTTTCCTTCCAGATCGACTTGACCGCCTGCGACCAGCCCGTGGTGAAGAAGTGGGCCAGCCGCTCGCCGATCCGCGGCCGCGTGCCGTAGACCAGGAAGTAGGCCCGGGCGCAGAGCCCCTCCAGATAGTCGATCAGGCCCTGGTCCAGAGACGTCGCCCGCGCCACCGACAAGGACGACAGGGCCGAGCGATACAGCACCGGAATGGCCAGCAACTGCTCGTCGGTCAGCGACCGGGCGCCCCGCGCCTCGACCTTTTCCAGCAGGCCGGACAGCCGGCTCCAGTCGTGGGCCCGCTCCTGGCGGAACTTGGCGCTTTTCAGCTGCAGGGCGGCCATGTCTTTGCTCCTACAGCAGGTTGCGGCGTTTGATGTCGAGGTAGGCGTTGATCAGCGCCGGGCCGATGGCCCCGATCGGCGCTTCGACCAACTGAACCCCCATCCGGCGCAGACGCATCATCACCACCTCGCGCTCCCGCATGAGGGAGGCGGCGGTCACGGCCCGCGAGACATCGACGCTTTCGACCGGCTCGGCCCTGGCCATGGTCTCCAGCTCCTCGTCGCGCATCAACACGAACAGCACCAGATGGCGCTTCAGCAGCCGGCGCAGGTTCTCCATCATCAGCTCGGCGCCGATGCTGTCGGTGAACTCGGTGAACATGACGATCAGGCTACGCCGGTCCAGGTCGCCGGCCAGGGTCGTCAGTCCAAGTGTGAAATTGGCCTCCTCGGCCGAATAGTCGAGGCGCGAGACCAGCCGCTGGATCAGCGGGAACGAATGCACGCCGCTGGTCGCGCCGGTGGAAAGGCGGGGTTTGGCGTCGAAGGCGAACATGCCGATCCGGTCGCCGGTCGCCAGGCCCACATAGGCCAGCAGCAGGGCGGCGTTGATGGCCCGGTCAATGCGCGGCAGGCCTTCCAGCGGCTCGCTCATGGTGCGGCCGGTGTCGAGCGCCAGAACGATGGTGTGGTTGCGCTCGGTGCGGCGCTCCTGGGCGACCAGCTTGCCGTGGCGGGCCGACTGCTTCCAGTCGATGGTGCGGTGATCCATGCCGGCGACGAAATCGCGCAGGGCGTGGAACTCGGTCCCCTCCCCGGTCTCGATCTGCTCCTTCAGGCCATGCAGGGCGTCGCGGGAGAACAGCCGCAGCGCCTCCTCCTTCACCGCCGCGATGGAGGGCGTGACCGGGGCGGCATGGTCCAGCGGATGCTGCACCTGCGCCCAGGCCAGGCCCAGCGGCCCCTTCCAGCGCAGCCACAGCTTTTCGAGAACCGCCTCGCCGCGGCGGTGCGGCGTCACGGTAAAGGCCGCCGCCGTCTCCTTGTCGAATACCTCGACGGTGGCCCGGCGCGGGACCACGGCGACCAGGTCGTTGGCCTCCAGCATCATCTCGACCCGTCGGGGGGTGAAGATGGCGTTGAACAGCACCCCGGCCCTGGCCTCGCCCTCGGCCCCGACCGCCAGACTGGCCGGAGCCTCGAGCACCACCTCCGGCGCGCGCCGCAGCCGGGTCAGGGCGGCGTCGAGCAGCATCAGCAGCACGACCAGGGCCGACCAGCCGACGCCGGCCACCCAATAGCTCGACGCGAACACGCCGGCGGCCGCGGCCAGCGGAGCGCCCGCGGCCGTCAGCACAACAGCGGTGCGCGTCGGATAGATCAACGCGGCGCCTCGATCTGGGCGATCAGGCTGGTCAGCGCGTCATCGACCTTGCGGCCCTCGATCTCGGCCGCCGGCGACAGGATTACCCTGTGGCGCAGGGCCGGCAGGCTCAGCGCCTTGATGTCATCGGGAATGACATAGTCGCGGCCGTTGAGCACGGCGCGAGCCCGGGCGGCGGTGG
>JANPKF010000785.1:0-10436 GCA_031425895.1 Caulobacteraceae bacterium
CCCCTACGTCCGCTCGATCATCGAACGTTTCCGCGGCCAGACCGTGGTGATGAGCCAGAGCGAGGTCCACCCAAGGGCCAAGCTGCGCACTGTCGGGATGATCTAGCCGGCCCGGGGCACGGTGGTCTGACAGGTCCAGTAGAAGCCGAGCGCGCGCAGGGCGTAGCTGTCGCTGGGGTTTTCGTCGGTGTAGCCGAAGAGGCCGCTGAGGATGGCGTCGCCGCCGTCCGATCCGTTAGAGGCGAACGGATAGGGCCCGTCGCCGCCATTGTTGTCCCCGCGATGATTGCCCCGGTCGAAGCAGTCCACCCCACCGGAACCAGTGCTGTAGTTGGTCCGGAACTGCAGGCTCTTGAGCGCTGTGTCCCAGGCCCCGAAGGCGCCGATGATGGCGCGGTCCGGGCTGGACAGGTCGAAGGTCTGCACAACCTTTCCATTGGTCGGCCCGATGTGCCGGACGGCGCCGTCTGCGGTGGTCAGGCGGATGCTGGCGAGATCGAACAGCTCCAGCTTGACGATGCGCACCGAGGGCAGCCAGTCGAATTGTCCGCACATGTGGTTGACCTCGCCGGGCGAGAACACCCCCGTCAGGCTCATGTCGTTGCCGCCCCAGGGGCCCATCTTGACGACCTGCGGCGCCGTCGGCGGTGTCCAGTCCTTGTCGGCCGGCGAATCCTGGTCGAAGTAGGTCCAGACGTTGGCGATATCCAGGAACGGCTGGAAGAGGGCGTCGAAGGTCGGCCCGGCGAACTGATCCGTGTAGACCGACTGGTCCTTGGCGACGGTGCTGTGGGCGTCTGCCGCGCTGGTGCCGGTGAAGTCGGTCGAGACCTTGTAGCCCAGATATGTCTGCGCGTAGGGGTCGCTCAACTGGTACCAGGTCTGGGTGTGGTCCCAGTTCTTTCCGGACTCGATGGTGATCTTGCCCATCCGGTTCTGACGGGCGAAGGCGATCCCTCGCGACAGGGTCTTGCGGACCGTGGCTATGGCCGCCTGGGTCTGTTTCCGGTTGAACGCGACCTCGTCGGTGTTGCCGAAGATCTCCTGGGCATAGACGAAACTGCCGCGCAGAACCGCGATCATCACCGTGCCGAGGACCGTGATGTAGGTCAGGGTCTGGGCCGCGAGCAGGTCGCTGGTGTTGTCCATTTTCGGCAGGTAGCTGGCGGTGATGCTGTGGAGCAGATTCCCGTAGTGCTCGGCCAGTTCAGGCGCCCTGTTGTCGATGTCGTACTGGATCTGGGAGAGGTCGCTGAAGAGCCCTTCCATCTCCGCCTTGTAGGCATTGTCGGCGGTCTGGACGCCGATGTCGTTCACCAGGCTTTCGACCCATTTTTCCATGCCGGCCCAGATTTCGGTGTCCGACGGCTTGCCCGATGGCCAGATGCCCGACACCAGAAGCCCGAGGAACGGCCCCGCGCCGGGGACGGACTTGACCAGTCCGACGCAGAGCGACTTGACCTTCTTGTTGATCGATGCCGCGCCCAGGTCGCTGAGGACGGAGCCGCGCCACAGGCTGGGCGTCGCCAGGGCCGTGGCGCCCGGCCAGTTGGCCGGGCGTTTCGATGACAGGGTGATGCTGGAGATCGCCCGGTCCATCGTCCCCTTGAGCAGGTCCTCATCCGCCAACTCCGCGATGCAGCTGTTGGGATCCAGATAAAGGAGCGTTCCGTTCCCGTTGGCGCCCGTCGCCGCGATCGCCCAGCAGCTGGGCCCTGTCGACAGGGAGCGGATCCAGTCGCCTGCCTTCACGGTCGTGCCAGGAACCGTCACCTTGGACAGATCGGCGGTGCTCTGGGTGACCAGCAGCTGGTCGTCGCGGAAATTGGTGTTGCCCCAGCAGGTGACGAAGGCGCCAGACGTCATCACTGTGTCCCCTCACCGCCTCGATTGGCGGGATGAACATCGTGAGATTGTTATTAGGGAAAATCACATTCTAAATTGTATGTCTGGTATTCCGCCTGGGAATGGATGTCGCAGCCGGGCGGGTGGATCAGCCGGGGCCGCGTTCAATCGCCATCGACCGATTTGAAAGACCGCGGGGGACTACGTTAGGCGCGGAAGGATCTTCCGTGCCGCCTCCCGATAGGCCGGCACGCCGAGCACATGGTTCAGCGCGGGCAGGATGCGCTCCAGCGGCGCGGCCCGCATCTCATCGTCCACATAGCCGGCGAACTGTTCGAACCAGGCCGCGTGGCTGTCCTTCAGCCGGTCAGGGATGAACTTGCCCGTCGCCTGCAGCAGGCGCAGGTGGTCGTAGATCTTCTGTTCGGCAAAGCCGACGCCGACGTCCGGGGTGTATTCGAAATCGACCAGGGCGAAGGCCTTGCCGGCCGGATCGGACAGCACATTGCTCAGGGACGCGTCCATGTGGGCCATGCCGACTTCGCGGTGCAGCCGGTCGAGGGCCGCGCTGGCCTGGGACAGGTAGTCCCAAACCCGCTCAGGGTCTTTCAGCACCCTGGACGTGAGGGTCTCATAGGGCAGGTACCGGCACAGGATGGCGTCCTCGGCCCGCCAGATCGGCTCGGGGGCCAGGCCGATGCTGGCGGCGCGGGCCAGGGCAACATACTCATGGTCAAGGCGGCGGGCCGGTTCCTCGATCTGGAACGGCATGCCGGGGGGCGGGGTCGGCCGCTGCTTGAACGGATTGACCAGCCGCAGCACGGCCACCTGCCGGTCGCCGGCGAAGACGTCGTAGTTGCTGTCGTGGCCGAGGTTACCGCGTTCCTTCAGCCGGACCTGGGCGCCGATCACCCCCTCCACCATCGCCCGAACAGCCTCGCGCCTGTCCTTGATGGCGGCTTCCGCCTTGCGGGCTCGCCACCAGCGCTTGAGTTTTCTCACGTCATCTCCGCCCGGATGGCTTCCAGCCGCTGGAACAAGGACTCACGCTCGTCGGGGGTAAAATACAGGTCCAGATGTCCCATGGCCTCCGCCTCGTTGTCGGTCGAGTGCAGGGGGTTGTGTTTGGTGTGAAGCCCTGTGACGTTCGCAAACGCGTCCCGGAGGCCCTTCTTCAGGAACTGGCGACCGTTGAACACGAAGGGGTGCGGCGTCGCCTCGTCGCCGACGGCGGGGAGGGGGCTGCGGTCAAAGACGACCACGGCATGCACCGGCGGCCCGCCGCGCTTCCACTTGCCGCCGCGAATCTTGCTGTTGGTCTTCAGACGGGTCAGCCAGGGAATCGCCTTGTCGGCCAGGATTTCATAGTCCTTGGCCAGCGCCCCCAGCAGCATCGCCGCCTGCCCCCTGGATGCGGCGACCTTTCGGATGACGAAGAGATTCATCTCGCCGGGCGGCTCGTTGCCGACCTCCGCCAGGAAGCGACTCTTCTCATGGCGGGAGAAGTCGTTGACCAGGATGGCGGCCAGCTGGCGATAGGGAACGGCCATGCCGGCGGCTTTCAGCCGCTCGTGAAAGGCGGTCAGGGTGAGGGGGAAGTCCTCGCCGGTCTTCGCCATCAGATCGCGAAGCTCGGGAACGTACTTGCTGCCTTCCGAGGCGGCCGGGTTGAGCCGGTCGATCTTCGAGCGCTCGGCCTTGTGGTAGGCGATGTGGAAGATCAGCCCGAGCAGATAGGGCAGGGGTCCGGGAACCCAGAACCCGCCCTCATGCCGCTCGCGCTCGTCGAGCAGCAGGTTGGCCAGCTTCGGCGGATAGTAGGCCAGACCCTGATAGGCCCCGGCCGGCGATCCGGAGAGGTCATACAGGTCGCATTTGACCCCCTGCATCTTCTTGTAGCGGCCGTACTTCGCGGCGATGCGGTCCAGGGCGCCGTTATCGACCAGCATGTCGACATCGTCCTTGCCGCCACGCGCGGGCCAGCCCTTCAGGAAGGCCGGGGCATTGCGCAGCACCGCATAGCGGATGCCCTCGCTGTCCATCCAGCCAAGGAATTCGTCCATGTCGGGGGCGTAGAGTCTCATGCGCGAAACCGTCTCTACAGAGATTGAAACGGCGCGGAAAGGCCGACCGACCTCGGCGCGGGGCTTTTGCATGGGCGCTTGCCAACCGGCGTTCTCTGTGTTGCTCTGTTGATTGACTGTTCAACTAAGGAGCTGAGCTGATGGTCGGCGGCGCCGAACCCACCCGGGAGCGGATCCTCTTCGCGGCGATGAAGCTGTTCTCCGAGAAGGGCTTCAACACCACCTCGGTGGCCGACATCCTTAAGGAAGCCGGGGCCAATTCGGGCAGCCTCTATCACTTCTACCCGACCAAGCAGGACGTCCTCTTGGCGGTGCTCGAGATGTACCGCGACGGCATCTACCCGATGCTGCTGGCCCCGGCCTGGGAGGGCGTCGAGGATCCCATCGACCGGGTCTTCGCCCTGCTGGCCGCCTACCGCCGCATGCTGGCCGACACCGATTGCCTGTACGGCTGCCCCATCGGCTCCATCGCCCTGGAACTGCACGAGCCCGACCCGCCGGTGCGCGAGATGCTGTCGGTCAACTTCGACGGCTGGGCCAGGCATGTGAAGGGCTGCCTCGATCAGGCCAGACACCGGCTGCCGCCCGGCACGGACACCAAACGCCTGGCCATCTTCGTCCTGACCACGATGGAGGGCGGGGTGATGCAGTCGCGGACCCACCGCACCCTGGAAGCCTTTGATGCCTCCATCGCGTCCTTGCGCGACTATTTCGACCGGCTGGCGGTCGCCGCCGTCGCCGATCAGCAACGGGAGACCGGAACATGAAACGCCTGCTCGCCGCCGCCGCAGCCCTGCTGCTGACCACCTCCGCTATCGCGGCCGACAAGCCGGCCCCCAGATGGAGCGACTTCAAGGGCGTCGAGAACACCAGCTTCGTCGAAGCCAACGGCAACCGCGTGCTGCAGCTGTCAATCCTCGTCCCCGCCAGTCCGGACAAGGTCTGGGAAGCCTTGAGCACCGAGGCCGGCTGGAAGACCTGGGCCTCGCCGACGGCCTATATCGATCTCAAGGTCGGCGGGAGCATCGAGAGCAACTACATGGCCGGCAAGGCCAAGGGTGATCCCTCGAACATCATAAACCGCATCGAGGCCTATGTGCCGGGCCGCCTGCTGGCCATCCGCAACATCCAGGCGCCGAAGGGGTTCTTCTCGACCGACGCCTTCGGCCAGACAGCGACCATCATGGAGCTGGTCCCGGCGGGCGAGGGCAAAACCCGGGTCATCCTTTCCAATGTCGGGTACGGCCAGGGCGCCGACTTTGACAGCGTCTACAAGCATTTCGAATGGGGCGACGCCTACACCTTGGCCGAACTCGCCAAGCGTTTCGAGACTGGTCCGGCCAACTGGGGCGGAACGGCCCAGAAGGAGAAGACGGCCGCGGCCGTCGACACCACGAAGGATCCAAAACAGCCAAAGGGAGAGTGAACCATGAACCGCAGTGCGCTCATTCGCGCCGTCCTGGTCGGAACGGTGCTTCAGCTGGCCATGGTCCTGGCCGGCCACTTCGTTCCGGCCATCGCCGCCCAGTTCGCGATCATCGGCATGCTGATCTCGTTGCTGGCCGGGGTGGTCTATGTCCGCGCCGCCAGAGGCGGCTGGGGTGACAGCGTCATCGGCGGCCTGATCGCCGGCGGCGTCTGCGCCTTCCTCGGCATCCTGGTCAGCTATCTCCTCAAAGACGTCACCGCCGACATCCTGTGGATGGGCACAGCTGGCTCAGCCGTCGCCGGCCTGATCGGCGGCGCCGTCGGCAAGCTGGTTTTCGCGCGGTAGCTGGGGACCGTAGTAAACGGGGACACATTGATTTTTCGCGGCGCCGGCGCGACCGATCCTCCGCCAGATGTGGAAATTCAATGTGTCCCCTCTTGCTGTTCCTAGTCCTGGAACGGGTCCCGCAGCAGGATGGTGTCATCCCGCTCGGGGCTGGTGGACAGCAGGGCCACCGGCGCGCCGATCAGTTCCTGGATGCGGCCGACGTACTTGACCGCATTGGCCGGCAGATCCCTGAAGCTGCGGGCGCCGACGGTGCTCTCGCTCCAGCCGGGCAGTTCCTCATAGATCGGCTCCACCGCCGCCTGGTCGCGCAGGCCGGCCGGCAGGTAGTCGATTTCCTTGCCGTGCAGCCGGTAGCCGACGCAGACCTTCAGGGTCTCCAGCCCGTCCAGCACGTCCAGCTTGGTCAGGGCGATGCCGTTGATGCCGTTGATGGCCACGCTCTGGCGCACCAGCACGCTGTCGAACCAGCCGCAGCGCCGGCCGCGGCCGGTGTTGGTGCCGACCTCGCGCCCGACCGTGGCCAGATGCTGGCCGACCGCGTCATTGAGCTCGCAGGCGAACGGCCCCTCGCCGACCCGGGTGGTGTAGGCCTTGACGATGCCCAGCACATAGCCCGGCCCCTGCGGCCCCATGCCGGAGCCCGCCGCCGCCTGGCCGGCCACGGTGTTGGACGAGGTGACGAAGGGATAGGTGCCGTGGTCGACGTCGAGCAGCGCGCCCTGCGCGCCTTCGAACAGGATCCGCTTGCCGGCGCGGCGCATCTCGTCGAGCAGCTTCCAGGCGGGGCGGGCATAGGGCAGCAGCTTCGGAGCCAGGGCCAGCAGTTCGTCGAACATGGCGACCGGGTCGGCTTCAGGCAGGCCCAGACCCCGGCGCAGAGGCCCATGGTGGCTCAGCAGCCGCTCAATCTTGGGTTTCAGGGATTCGGGATCGGCGAGGTCCGCCACCCGGATCGCCCGGCGCCCGACCTTGTCTTCGTAGGCGGGTCCGATACCGCGTCCGGTGGTGCCGATCTTCTGGCTGGAGGCGGCCTCCCGCGCCTGGTCGAGGTCGCGGTGCAGCGGCAGGATCAGGCAGGCGTTGTCGGCCAGGACCAGCACCTCGGGGGTGATCTTCACCCCCTGGCCGGCGATGCCCTCAATCTCGCCCAGCAGGTGCCAGGGATCGACCACCACGCCGTTGCCGATGACCGACAGCTTGCCCTGGACGACGCCGCTGGGCAGCAGGGCGAGCTTGTAGACCTTGCCGTCGATGACCAGGGTGTGGCCGGCGTTGTGACCGCCCTGGAAGCGCACCACGACCTCGGCGCGGTCGCACAGCCAGTCGACGATCTTGCCCTTGCCTTCATCACCCCACTGGGCGCCGACTACGGTGACATTGGCCATGGGTACGATCCTCCACCCGCCAGGAGACTTCAGCGCGCCCTTCGACGGGGCTCGGCGGGCTGAAGGGGATCGTGATAGGCGCCCCTCAACGAGGCGCGGGCGCTCTGTAGCGGCTCACGCCCGGTTGAACAAGACCACACCGGTCATGATCGCGGCATACTGCACCCCCGCGCCCGCCAGCACGAAGCTGTGCCAGATGGCCCGGCGATAGTGCAGGCTCTTGCGGACATAGAAGATCACCCCGGCCGAGTAGACCAGGCCGCCGACCGCCAGCAGGATCATCCCGGCCAGCGACACCGCCGCCACCATCGGCCCGATGGCGATGATGACGATCCAGCCCAGCGCGAGGTATAGCGCCACCCAGAACCCCTTGCCCAGACCCGGCAGGAACAGCTTTCCCGCCACGCCGCCCAGGGCGAGCGTCCAGACCGCCAGTGTCATGCCGATCGACCAGGCCCCGGTCAGGCTCTGGGTCGTGAAGGGGGTGTAGCTGCCGGCGATCATCAGGAAGATGCCGGCATGGTCGAGGCGCCGTAGGAACGGCCGGTTCGCTGGTTTCGCCATGTTGTAGGCGACGGAAAAGCTCAGCATCAGCGCCAGGCAGATCGCATAGACCGCCACGGCGAACACCTGCCCGACGGTGCCGAACCCGATCGACAGCCCGAACAACGCGCCGCCGCCGGCCACCGCCAGGACCAGCCCGACGATATGCACCCACTTGTCCGCCGCCCGCGCGCCGGCGCTGGGGTAGTGGTCCGCATCATAAAAAGGCTCGGAAGTCATCGGCGGAGGGAAGCGAAATCCGCTGGCCGGGTCAATGTGTTCCGCCCGGTGGTGGGCCAACGCGGGGTTAAAATGGGCTCCTAGCCCTTGAGCGTCATCGCCCGCCTGGGCGGCGGCGCGTTCGCCGCATTGAGGATGAAGCCGATGATCACGGCGATGGCCTCGTAGAGCTCGACCGGGATCTCTGAGTCCAGCTCGATGGTCGACAGCGCCTCGGCCAGCGGGGCGTTGCTCTCCAGCGGCACGCCATGCTCGCGGGCGGTGTCGATGATGGCCTGGCCGATCTCGCCGCGGCCGACGGCGACGACTCGGGGCGCGCTCGGGGCCTCATAGGCCAGGGCCACGGCCAGCGGGCGCTTGACCGGGCCGGTCACAGGCTCTGGTCCATCAGCTGGCCGGCCGGCGGCGGCGATCGGCGAGGGGCGCCGGGGTGGAAGATGACGTCGGCAGGCAGGGCGCCGGCCAGTAGGTCGCCTTTCTCGCGCAGGCGTTCGAGGCTCTCCTCGCGTTCGGCCCAGATGATCACCGTCGCCCGTTCGCCGCCGGCGCCCAGCTGCACATGCACCGGCCCCAGCGGCTCGATGTCGAGGGAGAAGCGGACGCGCCAGGTCTGGACGGTCTCGCCGGCGGTTCCGGCATGGCCTTCCTGATCGATCTCGAACTGGGCGATGGCGGTTCCCTGCGGCGAGGTCAGCGGCAGTTCGAACATCCAGGCGCTGGTTCCAGGCTGCGGCAGCGACGCCAGTTGGTGGAGCACCTGTCGGGCCAGGGTCTGTTCGACGTCGCCGCCGAGGCGCTGGGCGATGGTGGCCAGGTTGGCCTCGGGAGGCAGCGCGGTTGCGGCCGGGGGCTGGCCGCTCAGGGGGCCGTCGTGGGTCGGCGGCGGGGTCTTCGCGGGGCGGCTGTGCAGTGTCGCGTCAGGCTGGGCCTCGGCCAGCACCTGACGCAGGACGAGCAGGGCCGACTTCAGATCGGGCGCGGGCGGGCCGGGCGTTTGCGCCAGGCGGGCTTCGAGGAACAGGCCAGACCGGGCCACGGCCTGCTGGACGGCCTCTGCGGTCAGCGGCGCGGTCGTCGGAAGCTGCAGGGACAACAGGCCGCTGATGGCGGCCCTGGCCTGCGGCGGCAGGGCGGGCGAGGTGAGGGCCTGGCCAAGATCGGCGAACAGCGGCGCGAGGCCGGCCTGCCGTCCGGCCGCTTCGTTGCGGGCGGCGGTGACAGCCTGCTGCACGGGATCGGGATGCGGTGTCCGGGCGGCCTGCGGCGTCGAGTGACCGGTCTGCGCCACCTTGCCCACGCCGGCCACCAGCTCTGCCTGAGCCGATCCGATGATCTGGGCCCGCAGCGCCGCGGCGGCCGGAGAGATCGGCTGGACGCTCATCGCGGATGGTTGGGCGGCCGGGACATCGGCAGAGTCTCCTCCAGTCGAGTGAAGCGGCGCTTAAGGGGCGAATGCAAACGGGGACACATTGAATTTCCGCACCAGCGGCGAGGTGTTGAGCGCCGGCGCGGGGAAATTCAATGTGTCCCCTCTTCGGTCTCAGACGTCCGACGCTTCGTTCCAGCCTTCATCGAAGGGGTAGCGCTTGGCCCAAAAGGCCGTCAGCCGGGGGTCCTCATCGACACGCTTCACCACCTCGGCCAGCTTCGGCGCCGCCGCGTAGAACCGCTGACGCCTCGGCCGGAAACGGCTGACCACCGTCACATAGAGGTCGAGCACGGTCAGCGCGTCGCCGAGGATGTAGCGCCCCGGCTCGACCTGAGCGTCCATCATCGCCCAGCAGTCGGCGATCCGCTGCGTCGAACGGCGGAGGAGGTAGTCCTGGGCCTCAGGCGTCCTGGCCAGCCGGCCTGGATCGTCGCGCAACCAGTAGTGGGAATAGATCGAGGCCGAGACGAAGCTCATCCAGCGCAGGAAGGCCGGCCGTTTCGGATCGCTGAGCCCGGGCGCCAGACCGCTCTCCGGATGGCTGTCGGCCAGCCAGGTGAGGATGGCGGCGCTCTCGGTCATGATCTCGCCGGAGGGAAGAACCAGCGCCGGGATCTGGCGCATCGGATTGACGGCGCCGATGGTCGCCTGCACCGTGGCGTCCTGCTCCCAGGCCGGCGCTTCGACCACCTCGTAGGGCAGGCCCAGCAGGGTCAGCGCCGCTTCCACAGGCACGCTGCCTGATCCGGCGGCGCCAAAGACGGTGAAGGATTTATCCACAGCGGTAACTCTATCTTGTGAATTGCGACGTTCCATCACACCAGATGTAGTAGCCAACGGACGTCCGCGTCCGTATCGTTAAAGACCCTAACGCATGCCCGCCGATTCCTGCCCGCGCCCCCCGGAGTTTTCTTGATGGCCACCCTGATCACCCCGCAAACGCCCGGCCTTCTGACGGCTTCCGCCGCCTACAAGCCCTTCCGCTACCCGTGGGCCTACGACATGTGGAAGAAGCAGCAGCAGGTCCACTGGATGCCCGAAGAGGTGCCGCTGGGCGAGGACTGCAAGGACTGGGCGACCAAGCTGAACGACAAGGAGCGCAATCTGCTGACGCAGATCTTCCGCTTCTTCAC
>JANPKF010000786.1:0-1878 GCA_031425895.1 Caulobacteraceae bacterium
GGCCGTTGGGACGGCCGCCGGCCGGGCGAGGGCCGCCAGGCCCGCCACCGTGACCGTGGTCGCCACTGGTACGACAGCCGCAGCTGGCGCCAGTCCTACCGCTCTTCGCGTCGCTTCCGGCTGGGCGTCTATATCTACCCGCGCAACTGGTACAGCAACAGCTGGCGCTACGGCGATATCCTGCCCTACGGCTGGTACGGCTCGAACTACTATCTGAACGACTACTGGAGCTATGGCCTGCCGATGCCGCCGATCGGCTGCGAATGGGTGCGCGTCGGTGATGACGCCTACCTGGTCGATGTCTGGAGCGGCCGCGTGCTCAGCGTCTACTACGACCTGTTCTGGTAGGGCGGTTCGACAAGCTGTGACGAAGGCCCCGGGGGTGACTCCGGGGCCTTTTTCGTGATTGCTGGGGTGCATGAGGTTCGCTGCCCTGCTTGCCGCCCTGTTGACCTGCCTGCCGCCCCAGGTGCGGGCCCAGTCGCCGGCTTCGCCGCCGGCCTGGGACAGTGCGGCCTGTCCGTTTCTGAAGGACCTGGACCTGACCCGGTTCGAGCCGGAGGCGCTGCCAGCTAAGGAAGCCAGGCGCGCGGATGACTTGATCCGGCGCGTCCGGATCAATCTGTCGCCGCCTCGCCAGTTTTCCGCCGGTCGGGTGGTCGTGGTCGAGTTTCAGGGCATGAAGCGTGCGCCGGCTGTGCTGGCAGCCTTCAGATCCGCTGATGGACGATGGCTGTTGCGCGCTTCTGGCCCGAGCATCAGCCTGCGGACCGGGCGGATCATGTCGGCGGACCTGTCGCGGCGGCTGAATGAGGCTGTGGCCAATCCTTGCCTGTCCAGCGAACCATCGGTCGCGCCTCGCAACTGGCCGATCCGGACCGGCGAACTGATCGTCTGTGCGGACGGCGCCGATACGATGATCAATCTCGACTTGCCGCCCGCCGAGCCGAGGCGGCTGTTCCATGAATGTGCGACACGCGGCGCCGCAGGCGTTCTCCATCGCCTGCTGGACGAGGCGGCCTTCGGCTCCAGCGATTGATCGAAGGCGATTTTCCTGTGCCTTGAGGTTCCGCGTCCTTGACCTTCGCGCAAAATTCCGCTGGATAGCGTCGCTTTGCTGCACTGCCGTTGCGCGGGTGCGGCGTAAATCGCTGCTTTGGAGAATAAATCATGCGCGTCTACTACGACCGCGACGCTGATCTGGCCCGCATCCTGGACCGCAAGATCGCCGTCGTAGGCTATGGCAGCCAGGGTCGGGCCCACGCGCTTAACCTCAAGGACAGCGGCGCCAGCAACATCGTCGTCGCCCTGCGCCCGGGTTCGGCCACCGCCAAGAAGGTCGAAGCCGACGGCATCAAGGTGATGAGCGTCGCCGAGGCCGCGGCCTGGGCCGACGTCCTGATGATCCTGGCCCCCGACGAGCTGCAGCGCGGCATCTACAACGAAGAGATCGCGCCCAACATTCGTGATGGCGCGGCCCTGCTGTTCGCCCACGGCCTGAACGTTCACTTCGGCCTGATTGAGCCCAAGTCGACCATCGACGTGATGATCGTGGCGCCCAAGGGCCCCGGCCACACCGTGCGCGGCGAGTACGAGAAGGGCGGCGGCGTGCCCTGCCTGATCGCCGTGCACCACAACGCCACGGGCAATGCGCTGGATCTGGGCCTGGCCTACGCCAGCGCCATCGGCGGCGGCCGTTCGGGCATCATCGAGACCAACTTCCGCGAGGAATGCGAGACCGACCTGTTCGGCGAGCAGGCCGTGCTGTGCGGCGGCGTGGTTGAGCTGATCCGGGCCGGGTTCGAGACCCTGACCGAGGCCGGCTACGCGCCGGAAATGGCCTATTTCGAATGCCTGCACGAGGTGAAGCTGATCGTC
>JANPKF010000787.1:0-5154 GCA_031425895.1 Caulobacteraceae bacterium
GACCGCCTGGTCGTTATAGGTCTGGGGCCCGCCATCGAGGATGTCGTCGCCCTCGCCGCCTTCCAGCCGGTCATCGCCGCCGTTGCCCTCCAGCCGGTCGCTGCCCGCGCCGCCGTTCAGGTAGTCGCCCTCGGAACCGCCGGTCAGGGTGTCGTCGCCGTCACCGCCGTTCAGATTGGCCGCCGCGCCGTTGTTGCGAAGGTCGTCCTGGAAGCTTCCGCCGTTGATGTCGCCGCCGCCGGTGTTGCTGGTCAGGCGCAGACCGGCCGTGGCCGAAAGCGTCACGGTCTCATCGGAGAATTCGGCGAACTCGATGTCCGTCAGGGTGTCGGTGCCCTCGGGGCCGCTGATCGTCGTGACATTGCCGTTGGTGGTGATGGTGTAGGCCGAGCGCAGGCCGCTGTAGACGGCGGTGTCCGGACCGCGACCGGTGAAGGCGCCGGACGTGCCATTGCTGTCGCCCTGGATCTGGTCGTTGCCGAGACCGCCGGTCATGCGGTCGGAGCCCTCGCCCCCGAACAGAAGGTCGTTGCCGTCGCCGCCGATCAGGACGTCGCGGCCAAGATCGCCGCGCAGCAGGTCGGTGCCGGCCTTGCCGTCAAGCGTGTCATCACCGGCGTCGCCGGAGATGTTGTTGGTGTTGAGATCCCCGGTGAAGGTATCGGCGTAGGCGCTGCCCCAGATGCTGTAGCGCTCGAAGTTGGCGAGGCTGGAGCCCGAGGCGGCTTCCAGGCGGGCTTCCGAATCGGTGCTGAAGTCGACGTTCACGCCGCTGGTGGCTTCCGTGAAGGCCACGAAAACCGTATCGGTCGTGCCGACGCCGCCGTCGGCGATGTCGCCCATGCCGATGTAGAGGGTGTCGTTGCCGTCGCCGCCGTTCAGGGTGTCGGCCGCGAAGTCGGCGCCGTGCTGGCTGAGCAGGTTGTTCGCCAGGTTGTTGCCGGCGTAGAGGCTGTCATTGCCCGTCCCGCCGGTGAGGGTGTCCGCCCCAAGGCCGCCAACCATGGTGCCGCCCCCCGCGCCACTGTTCAGGGCGTCATTGCCGTCCCAGCCGATTAGGGTGTCGTTGTTGACGCCGCCGGTCATGACGTCGGCGAAGTTGGTGCCTTCGACGCTGAAGGCCTCAAAATTGGAAAGCGAGCCGCCGATGGCGGCGGCCAGAACCGCCTGCCCGTCGGTCGTGAAATCGAGGGTCACCCCGGCCCCGAGGCCGCGCAGGTAGGCGGTGATCGTGTCCGTGCCGATGCCACCGTCGGCGATATCGCCTGCGCCGACGGTGATGCGGTCATCGCCGTCATTGCCGTTGAGGATATCGACGGCGTTGTCGTCGACCGAGCCGTCCACGACTTGGAAGAAGAGGGTCGGCACCGGCGGGCTGCCGGATTGTCCGGTCGTCGAGGTGATGCCCGAGCCGCCACCGACCAGGGTGTCATTGCCGAGGCCGCCGTTCAGGGTATCCGCGCCCGCACCGCCGACAAGGGTGTCGTTGTCCGCATCGCCGTTCAGCGTATCGGCGCCGGCGCCGCCGTAGACCCCGTCGCCACCTGCGCCGGCGTTGACCGTATCGTTGCCGTCGCCGGCATCAATGGTGTCCTGGCCGCCTTGACCATCGATGAGGTCGTCGGCCGCCGTGCCGGGGAGAATGTCGTTGCCGCCGGTGCCCGTGATGTCAGCCATGGTGTTGTTCCCTATGAACGCGGTTCAGCCGGCGCATGGCCGGCGGACAGTTATGATGATTGGCGGAATCGCCCCATCCCTTTGGGAGACAGGGTTCGCTCAGGCTTGGCGCTGGCGCCATCCCCATTTGCGGTATGTCGATGTTGAGCGTGGCGCGCACCGCGCACGTTTACAGACAGCAAGGATTCGACGTCCCCAACCCTGAGCCCCCAGGCGCAATAACGACTATCAGACATAAGCTTCCCGGGGGTTCAACAGCCATCTCCGACAATCGCCCGATATGGGGCGATTACTCATCTTGAGCCTGCAAGGTTCAACCGCCGGGGTACGGGAACCGACCCTGGCGCTCATGGCTTACAGCGGTATGATCAATCGTCCTCTCTCCGCCGTGACCTGCGTCACCCTCCTGCTTGCCGCCTGCAGTCCGGCTCCCGAGCGCCAGGCCGAGGGCCCGCCCATTCCGCCGCAAGAGGGCTCGCCGACCCCGTCTCCGGCGCTGGCCGGCGGCCTGTCGACTGTCGCAGTCAACCAGGCGCCGTTCGCTGTTCCGCCCACGGACGATGCCCGGGCGCCGGCCGTGCTCAGGGCCCAGATCCTGCTCGACCGGGCCCGCTTCTCGCCCGGCGTCATTGACGGCACGGCCGGCGAGAACCTGCGCCAGGCGGTGGCCGCTTATGAGGAGGCCAACGCCCTGCCGGTCGACGGAGAGATGGACGAACAGGTCTTTGCCAAGTTGACCGCCGCCGACGCCCGGCCGGTGCTGGCCGACTATGTGATCGCCGACGCCGATGTGAAGGGCCCCTTCTTCACGCTGGGCGACAAGATGACCGAGCAGGCCAAACTGCCCGCCATGGGCTTCGAGAGCGCCAAGGAGGCGCTGGCCGAGAAATTCCACATGACCCAGGAGCTGCTCGACCAGCTCAACCCCGGCGCCGATTTCGCCAAGGTGGGTGCGACGATCGTCGTCGCCCAGGTCGGCGATGACGCCCTGCCCGCAGACGTGGCGCTGATCGAGGTCGACAAGGCCGACAAGGCGCTGCGAGCCTATGACGCCAGCGGCAAGCTGCTGGCCTTCTACCCCTCGACCATCGGCAGCGACGAGCGGCCGGCCCCGGAAGGCCTGCTCAAGGTCACCGGCGTGGCGAAGGACCCGACCTATACCTTCGACCCCAAGCGGCTGACCTACAGCCAGCCTGGCGTGAAGGGGAAGCTGACCCTGCCTGGCGGGCCGAACAACCCCGTCGGATCGGTGTGGATCGGCTTGAGCAAGGAGACGTTCGGCATCCACGGCTCGGATGAGCCCAAGGAGATCGGCAAGAAGTTCAGCCACGGCTGCATCCGCCTGACCAACTGGGACGCCGTGGAACTGGCCAGCAAGGTCAAGGCCGGGGTCAAGGTCAGCTTCGTCGAGGCCTCTGCCGGCGGTCTCCGGGAGGAGCAGGCCAAGGGCAAGGCGAAAGCGGCCCCCGCGGGCAAGACCTGAGGCCGACAGCGACCGGGACCATGCGTTGCCCGCAACCCCAATCCCAATCCCAATCCCATCATCTGTGAGAAGGAGCGTTCCCATGCCCACCCCCAACGAGCTTGAGAAGAAACTCTGGAAAAGCCTGAAGTCCGACCGCACGGTTATGCTGGGCCTGGTTCGGCTGGATGACGGCCATGCCCGTCCGATGACCGCCCAGATCGAAGGCGACGAGGGCGGGCCGATCTGGTTCTTCACCTCCAACAAGACCGGACTGGTCAGCGCGCTGCAGGCCGGCGACCGGGCGATGTTCACCTTCAGCGCCAAGGGCGGCGACCTGTTCGCCAGCGTCCATGGCGCCCTGACGCTGGACAACGACCGCACGGTGATCGAGCGGCTGTGGAACCCCTTCGTGGCCGCCTGGTACGAGGGCGGAAAGGATGACCCGGAGCTGGCGCTGCTCCGCTTCGATCCGGACCGCGGCGAGATCTGGGAAAACGGCCACAGCTTCATCGCGGGTCTGATGATGCTGGCCGGGCGCGATCCGAAGAAGGACTACGGGGACAAGGTCGCCGAAGTCGACCTGAGCTAGCTTGGACCTGTCATTGCGGCAGTGGCCGGGCTTCGGCCCGACGAGCGGGCGGCTGGATGATAGTCCGGTTACCTGAAGAGCAATGACGCCACGTCGGTCTGGCGTGGCCGCCGACTTGGGTTAGAGGGGACACATTGAAATCTTCGATTTCAATGTGTCCCTTTCTCCTTGCCGACCCTGGAGCCTCGCCTTGCTGCTCAACGACGCCGTCCGCGCCCGCCGCTCCATCCGCGCCTTCAAGTCCGACCCGGTGCCGGAATCCTTGGTCCGCGAACTTCTGGAGGAAGCCCGCCTGGCCCCCTCCGGCACCAACATCCAGCCCTGGAAGGTGCATGTCGTCGCCGGCGAGGTGCGCGCCCGTCTGGAGGCCGAGGTTCTGGCCCACCGCGAGACCAACCCCGCCGACGCCGGCGCCGAATTCCCCCGCCGCGGCGGGGCCCGCCGCGATCCCTACGTCACCCGTATGCGCACCCTGGGCAAGGCGATGTACGGCCTGCTGGAGATCCCCAAGGGCGACCAGGCGGCGAACTGGCGCCAGTGGGGCCGCAACTACAAGTTCTTCGACGCCCCGGTCGGCCTGATCTTCACCATCGACCACGATCTGGACGCCATGAGCTTCCTGGACATCGGCATGTTCATCCAGACCCTGATGCTGGCCGCCGCCGCCCGCGGTCTGGGAACCTGCGCCCAGGGGGCGTGGAACAACTACTGGACGGTGACCAAGCAGGTGCTGGGCGTGCCGGACGAGCAATACGTCGTGTGCGGACTATCGATCGGCTGGCCGGATGAGACGGCGGCGGTGAATACGTTGGTGGCGGATAGGGAACCGGTGGACGGGTTTGCGGTGTTTCACGGGTTTTGAGGGGTCACCGGAGATCGGCAAAGGTGCAATCCGAGGCCGCGCTCTCGCCACCCTGGATGGCCTTCATGCTGGTGAGATCGGTGCGGCAGACGATCGCGCCTGACTTGGAAACCGAACCCTCGAAGGGGTCCACCAGGCGGTAGCTCAAGATCAGGCCGCCGCTGATCCGCACGCCCGATGCGCCGAAGATGGTCCAGAGGTTCTCCTGTTGGTGGATCGTGCCGCCAACATCATCCACGGTCACCCTCAGGGCCAGCGGAGGCGGGACCATTCCTTTGATCTTGTCGAGTCGGGACGCTCTGATCAGCGGGCTGGCGCCGGACTCACCTGCGGTCGTCACATACTCAGAGAAATCGTCCGCCCGTTTCACGAGCGCATCTAGTTCGGCGATCGTCGCGGTCGGCTTTCTGTCCTCCGGGAGAGCCGCCAGGCGCGTGCCGCACAGAGCGACTTGCTCCCTGGATTTCAGCATGGCGCGGAAACGTGTCCTCAAGTCCCCTGGCTTCGTGGCCGGCAGTGCGGTCATTTCCGAAACCAGGATCCACTTTGCGCCTTCCTGAC